>JAJXZM010000224.1 GCA_021780055.1 Acidobacteriota bacterium | reverse complement strand
TCCATGCCGGGCAAGTACGAGGGGCTCGAAGACTGTCTCAGGATTGTGAAGCCCGGCGGCCTTTACATCGTCGACGACCTTATCCCACAGGTGAAGTGGCCGGAAGGCCACGCGGAAAAAGTGCCTCTCCTGATCGATCATCTCGCCGGCGACAGCCGGTTCGCAATTGCCCCGCTGTATTGGGCCACGGGCGTCATCGTGGCCGTCAGGCGATAACAGCAGACATCATACGTGTCGTGTGTGGCAAGTGCGCGGCGGCGCAGGATCACAACTCCCGTCCCAGAACGTTCGAGAGGTTCTGCAGAATTTTCTCCACGTGTGACCCGCGCCAGTAGACGCGCCCGCAGCCCGCGCAGCGGTAGAACTCCGGGTAAAGTTCGTACACCTTGGGTTTGACGAGGTCTTTAATCTGTTCCTTTGCCACGGGTGAGATGTTGCCGTTGCAGACCGTGCAACGGGTCCACAGGCCGGATTTTGTATCAAGCGAGAATTCTGCGATGACCTCGCGCAACTGTTCGGCGGGGAGTTCGCTCCTGACGCTGAAGATATTGTCCGCGCCTGGAAAACGCTTGCTGGTGTCACCGCGTGTCAGGATCGTGCGGTCATCGCGCAGGGCGAGCTCCGCGAGATCCGCCGGCTTCAGCTCGGGCTGGTAGAAAGTGTCGTATCCCAGCAGGCGCAGCATCCGCGCCAGGCGCCCTATCATGCGGTCTGCAACAAAGCGTTGTTTCGGCATCCTGCAATCCTCGTGACGGCGCGTATCGGGAACGGTGCTCAGTCGGCGCGGCCACTCCAGCGCCGGAGCGCCGCCATCCAAAGGACCCCTGGAACAATCATAACCAATCCCAAGCCGGCCGCAAGCTCGCGCGCCGAAAATCCCCAGGTATCGAGGCCCAGCCCCATCAGGTAGTTGGAGATGGCGATCATCAGCATCAAGACGCCGAAATCAACCGAGAAGACGCGGCCCCGAATGCGGTCCGAAGTGTTGATTTGAAGCAGCGAAGTGGACATCACCCAGATGTTGCTGGTGCCCATGCTCGCGATCAGCAGGAACAGCAGCGCCAGCACCAGCGTGGGCGAGCAACTGAAGGCGACGTAGGCCCCAGCGGTCACGAAGAAGCTGATCCCGATGCTTCGCCACATCCAGGCTTGTAAGCCGCCGGTTAACCGGTCGCCGACAAGCGGCCCGATCGCGGAACCCACGCCCCGCGCGGCGTAGAGCAGTCCGACTGCGAGAGCGCCGTGGCCTTCAATGGGAAAGATGCGTTCCCCGAAAATCACCAGCAGCAACAGCGAGCCGCCCAGAAAACCCACACCCGTCTTGGCCAGAACGAGAGTCAATGTTTTTCTGTTTTCACGAAGATAAGCTACGCCCTCGCGCACGCTGTCCACCGCTTCGGACACGCTCTCCGCGAGTTTGCGCATGGGCGCCGCGTGTGGTTCGTGGACGCGAATGCGAAGGATCAGCAGCGCCGAGATGAAAAACGAAAGCGAATCAACGGCAAACGCGATGTTGCGCCCCAACAGCGCCGTCACCGTTCCGCCGAGCGCCGCGCCGATGGCCAACGCAAACGCCCACGTCGAAGACGAAAGGGCATTGGCGGGAAGGATTTCGTGTTTGCTTACAACGTTGGGAAGCAGGGCGCTGCGGGCCGGTTCAAACAGTGAAGAGAAGATCACTTCCGCGCCGAGCAGCAGATAGATCATCCGCATGTTCGTGGAGACCAGCGACAGAAGCATGCCCAGCACAATGAACCCGCGGAAGATGTCGGCGGCAATCATCAGCGCCCGGCGCGGAAACCGGTCCGTGACGTAGCCTGCAAACGGCGTCATGAAAAACCACGGCAGCGTTTGAATGATGATGGCCCAGCCCACCGCTGAGCCGCGGTGGGTCCTGGCCAGCAACAGGTCATAAATCGCCAGGCTGTAAAACCAGTCGCCCATTTCGCTGACCAGTTGGGCCAGCCACAGCCGGCGGAAATTGTGGTTGGAGCGCAGCAGCCAGAGATAGCGCAGGTGCATGGCGGACGGCAGCGCGCGCGGCGACTCCGTGACGGGAACGTGGATTGGCTTTCCATTCATCGATGGCCGGATTGTAGCACGGGCAGGAGGGTTCGCCAGCGATTGCACGGGGGCTCATCCGTTGTGGCGCGGCTTGTGGCCGTTCGAAATCCGGGAGAGTTTTGATTGCAGGTAACTGAGAGGAACATCGTAGAGCAGCGCCTTGGGTGAGTGGCGCATGCTGTCGTGGATAAAGCAGACGTGCGTGCACCAGCACTGGTCATGGACGATGGATGCAGGCTCGTTTCGTCGCGCTTCGGATTGCCAGAATTTCTGGAAGTCGCAGCCAAAGTTGCGCAGGCTGCCCAGGCCGCCGCGCAGTTCGCAGGCGCGCACGCCGCCGTTGTAGTCGATGACGATGGATGTCTCCCCCGCGGTGCAAGGCATGGGCCAGGGGTGCGGCGATTCCATGTTTGCAAGCTGCACCTTGTTGTGGAAGGCCAATACGCCCTCGTAATAGGCGCGGCCAATCCGGTGGGCCACGCCGCCCGAATGCCGCGTGGCAATGCGCGCGTAGTGGGCGTAGATTTTCCGAATTTCATCGTAGAGCGCTGGAAGGCGTTCGGTGGGTATCTGCTTGAGCGATGGGTCCTTGGCGCTGCCCCGGATGATGTTGAAGTAATGGCCGTCCACCCGGCAATCCTGCCGGACAAATGCGGCGATTTCCGGCACGCTGTCAAAGTTTTCAGCGCAGATCACGGTGTTAACGTTCACTCTCAGGTTGGGGAATCTTTCACGGCAGGGCTGGAGTGCTTGAAGGGTTTCCAGCGTTTTCTCGAAATTCCCCGGGACAGAGCGGATGGAATCCTGCACTTCGTAAAGTCCGTCCATGGCCACATTGAGGTCGAGTTGAAGTTTTGGATTGTCGGTGCAGATCTTTGCCACCTGGCCGGCCGTGCGTTCCGGCAGCAAGCCGTTGGTGGGCAGGTTCACCCAGCGGATTCCGTTGTTTGTGTAGAACAGGTTCAGGATGTCGGCGAGTTCGCGGCGCAACATGGGCTCGCCGCCTGAAAGCCACAGGTCCGTGAAGGCCGGCATGGTTGCAGAAAGCTTCTGGATTTCTTCCCACGTCAGGTCGCCACGCTGGTTGAGTTCCTCCCAGTAGAAGCAGGTGCGGCACCTGGCATTGCAGACGGAGGTGACAAAGAAAATCACCAGCTTCAGGCGCTTTTCAGGCCGGAAGACGCGGGAGATCGGGCGGCTTCGTGTTCCCCATGGGACAGGCATGGCTGGTGATGATTGTAACAAAAACCACTGCGGGCAGCGGAAAAGGTAAAAGCTGCGGCGCGGATTTCCTGACGGCACAGAGTCACGGATTAAAGCAGGGCGATTGCACCGGTTGGTGCGGCGGCGCACCAATGCGTATAGCGATACACGCCGCGCGGAGGCGGGCCGAAAGGGACGGATTGTTAAGGCGGCAGAACTCCCTTTGAATCACCGTGCTACGCAAGGTTTCGGCCGAAGCTCCGTTTGGCATCACTCGTGCTTCTTCCTTTCACCGTAAGACCTTATTCTGTTAGGAGGAACCTCCGAGTATGAAAAAGCTTTTGACACTGTTGGCCGCTATGGTGGTCGCCGTATCCCTGTCGATGCCGGTTTTTGCTCAGGAAGCCCAGGCTGAAGGCGCCGCTCAATCAGCTCCTGCCAAGAAACACGCGAAGAAGCACACGGAAAAGAAAGAAAAGAAGGCGACAAAGAAGTCCAAGAAAGAGAAGAAACATAAGACCGAGCAAGGCGCGGGCCAGTAACGGCTTGCCGCTGTTACGGAAGTAAAGCTCTGTAGCCGCGAGAAAAAAACAGCCCCTGCCGGGAAACCGGCAGGGGTTTTTCATTGAGACCCGGATTTCAGGTTAAAGAGCAGAAATTTCATGCTTTCCAAGCCTTGGCGGTTCCCCCGGAGCTAAGTTCCGGCAATAAATAGTAGTGCTGCCCATTCCGGCTGGGCCGCTCTGATGGGGCGCCGGGGCGTGTTGTTATTCGTCCTTGATGGCGGCTCTGACCATCTGAAGCATTGCGGGAGGAATGCTGGCGACGCTGATTCCATGATCTTTTTCCGCGTGTTCGGCAGCCAGTTTCATCAATTCTTCCTCGGTCTCGGCACGGATTTCTTTGGCGCAGTTAGTTCCCAAGTCGCTACAGCGCAAGAGCTTGCTCATATTCATCCTCCTTGTCGTAATCGTGAACCCCACGTTGCATTTTATCACAATCAGTTTCCTACTTAGTTAATTCCTTCGATAGGCTACTTTGAGGGCCCCGCGACCTATATGTTCCCTTGCTTTCGGGCAACGTCTTCGCCGATAATGGAGTCTATAAAAGTCTATGTGTTTGATGGGGAAGTGTCCTTTATGATGCGGCGCGTTGCGGGCGGGGTGGCAATTGCGGCATTGCTGGTGTGCACAGCCTGTGCTCCCGGTAACGTGTACTTCCAGAAGGGCCGCAAAGCGGAACTCATGAAGGACTGGGACACGGCGCTGGTCAACTTCCAGAAGGCCGCCCAGTCAGAACCTGCAAACGCCGAATTTCAGCTCCAGGAGACGCACGCGCGAATGGAAGCTTCCCTGTTCCACCTGGAACAGGGAAAGAAACTTCTGAAGCAGCAGCGGGTTGCGGAAGCCATCGGAGAATTCCAGAAGTCCTTCAGCATAGACCCCAGCAACCAGGCTGCGAAACAGCAACTGCAGCGTTTACTGGCTGAGGAAGTCGCTGTGAAGCAAGCGCGCGAGAATGGTCTGAAAGCAGCCATCAAGGCCGGCGAGCGCCAGCCCGCGTCCACGACACCCGAACTGAAACCTTTTCCGAAGGAACCGCTAACTCATTTCCGCATCAGCGCGGACAGCAAACGAGTCTATGAGACGCTCTGCAAACTCGCTGGATTGAATGTTGCCTTCACGTCTGACTTCCAGGCCCAGCCGGTTTCAATGGACCTGAATAATGTGACGATTGAAAATGCGCTGCACATTCTTTCGTTGCAGACTCATACTTTCTGGAAGGTGATCACTGCAAACACCATCCTGGTTCTTCCTGACAACCCTTCCAACCGGCGCGATTACCAGACGGAGGTGACGAGAACAGTCTACCTGGACAATTCTCTCAAACCCGCTGACCGAACGGCTATCACGACAGCTCTTAAGCAGATCCTGGCTATCCAGAAGATCATCGACAATCCAGGCGCGAAC
>JAJXZM010000022.1 GCA_021780055.1 Acidobacteriota bacterium | reverse complement strand
GGTTTATCAATGAGTTTCCAGGGGCCGGGCGGAAAGGGTAAATTTCCCATGAGATGGACTGCAAAGGCTTGCCTTTCCCTGATTCTCTGTGAAATTCTGGTTTTCCTCCCTTCCTGCCGCAAGCGGACACCGGTTGGTGCGCCGCCGCCGGCCCGGCCAGAGGAGATCTCCGGTCTCCAGTCAGAACTCCAAAAGCCTTACCTCGAACTCTTTGAGATTTCTCCAAACCTTCGCTATTCCAAAAAGCAGATCGACTCGACGCGGCACTATCTTCAAAAAGGAGAGGAGTACTGCGTCGACCAGTTCAAAGGACACGCAGAGGAGTATAGAACGGAGATCGCAAATGTGCAGAAAGGACTCAAGCAGCGCGGATCAGCCATTCCCGAGGGCGAACGTCATGAGATGCATTGCAAGATCCAGCAACTGCGCGTGTTGGAAAGCCAGGCCACGGTGCTGTCTCAAAACGCTATTCCAGTTGCCTACGACAACCGGCTGGCCAAGCTTGACCTGATTGAGAGCTGGCCCGCCCAGATCCAGTCGATCAAGGCGGATATAGCAAGCGGCGCTTACGAAAACCGGCGTTGGGGAGACGTGAAAGACATTGGATATCGCGACATTGAACCCAATCAGCGCGACGACATCCGTGCCGGCGAGGAAGCCATCAAGCAGATGAAACAGTCCGGCATGATGCTTCCGGAAATAAAGGACGAGGCAGTGGTCAACTATGTGAAGTCAGTTGGAGAGAAGGTAGCCAAACATTCCGACCTCCAGGTGCCGCTGAGGATCACGATGCTCAATTCCAAGGAGATCAATGCGTTTGCCTTGCCCGGCGGTTATCTGTTTATCGAGCGCGGGTTGCTCGATGCAGCCGATGATGAGGCTGAGCTTGCCGGAGTGATCGGCCACGAAATTGCGCACGTTACAGCCCGGCACTCGCACAAGCTGATGATGAAAGCCACCATTGCCAGCATCTTTTATCAGGCCGCGCAAATTGCCGCCATCGTTTTTACGGGCGGCGTTGCCGGAATCGGAACCTATTACGCGCTTCAGTACGGCTTCTACGGCCTGGGACTGGTGCTCAGTTTGAACCTGCTGGGCGTGAGCCGCGAGTACGAACTGCAGGCGGACCAACTGGGCGTTCAGTACACCTGGAATGCCGGTTATGATCCGACGGGTTTTACCCGTTTTTTCGACAAGATCGCTACAAAGAAGGGCTATGTAGAAGGAGTCAGCTGGTTCCGCACACACCCTCCGTTCTACACCCGCATGGTCGATACCCAGCGGGAAATCATGTTCCTTCCCGAAAAGCCCAACTTCGTTGTGACAACGGACGCATTCAAGCAGATGAAGAAAGCTTTGGCGAAAGTGGAGAAGGAAGTTGCAAAGGACGAAAAGAACAAACCCTCGCTTTATGACTATTCGAAGGAAGAGGGGTGCGCTCCCCTCAAGAAGTTCGAATTCGAACCCGACCAGCCTATTGAGCAACTGTGCCACTCTCCCAAGCTGATCACGGTGGAAGAGGCATCGGAGAGTGACGCCCAGCCGAATAAGTAAACTTGCTGAAGCCGCCACGACGGACCAGGTCCTGCGCTCGTCGTGGCGGACCCGCCTCTGGCAGTCAGCATCGAAGGCGAAGCCTTCCACCGGCCGCACAATCTATCCAAAGATTCCATCGGGCCATACTATGCGAGACGGCGGGACTACTGGTATCTTAAAAGCCAGGGGAAAAACTCAGAAAGATTCATGTTCGAGGAGGTGCTGCATTGCGACGCTGTGGATTTACGTTGATCTTGCTGCTTTTCTGTACGGCAACACTCGCTTGTGCCGAGTCGCTTCGCCTGAAGGACGGCAGTGTCGTTACGGGCGAATTCGAGCAGTTGCTGAACGGCAATGTCATTTTCAAAACCGACAGCATGGGGACTTTGACCATTCCTGCCGCCAAGGTTGCAAGCTTTAAGTCCAAAGACACCGTTGTTGTGGTCCTGAACGGAGGGAAGACGGCCGACGGAATATTTTCCATCACCGCACCGGGCGCCTGGCAACTTGAATCAAAAACGGGGACCACGAACTTGCAGCCGGGCGGCGTGGCAGCCGTTTACCCCTACAATGTCTATATGAAGAGTAATCCTGCCGGACCTCACATGCCATGGCAGGACTGGAAGGGGCAGGGCGCTCTGGGTTATGTTCTGCAGGAATCCAGCCAGAACGCCAGATCGCTATCGGTCAACTTCAACAGTACGCGGGTCGAGCCCACGCTCCCGGGAATGTTGCCGCGTCAGGCCACTCACTTTTCACTTAACATGGCGTTTGCCACCGTCACCGAGTCGGGTGTAACCACCAAAGCCAACACGCTGACGTCAACCCTGCGGCAGGATTTCTTCATCGGCGGCGATGGGCGAAACTACCTTTTCGTGCAAGGCGGATGGGACCATATTCAGCCGCAGGATCTGAGCTTGCGACAGACCTACGGCGGCGGCCTGGGCCGGGACCTCATCCGGCGCCCGAACTTCACCTTTTCAGTTCAGGGTGGCCTGACCTATGTGCGGACGGCCTTTGGGACTGGAGAGGTACGGAATGGGATGGACGCGCTGGCGGGAGAAAAAATCGCGTGGCTTGTCTTGAAGCATTTGGCCATCAGCCACGAGTTCGATGTTTATCCCAGCCTGACTTCCGCCGGAGACTACCGTTTTAATTCTCTGACCGCCTTGGACGCCCCGATTTCAAACCGGCTCTCTTTCAATATCAGCCTGAATGACCAGTACCTCAACAATCCGCTACCTGGCACCAAGGCGAACGTGCTGATCTTAAGCACTGGCCTGGGGATAAAGTTTTAGTCGCATTCAAAGTTGAGTGAGCGGGTGGACGGGAAGGCGCGGGCGGCCTGAGAAGGCCCACACTTCCGCATCAGCAGTGGCAGGGCGTTCCCTTCAGTGCGCGTTTGCCCTCAATGCAGATGATGGGGACTGCCACCAGCGCGGCCAGGGGGTCAATCCATCGAACGTGAAATGCTGCATTCAGGGCCAGTCCAGCAAGTGTCACCGCGGCCAGGTAAGCGCAGGTTGCAGATTGCACCGCGTCCGCGCCTAGAGCAAGGTTGCCGGTGGTTTTCGCGGCGCGCCGCTTTGCCCGGCTGAGAACAGGCATCACGATCAGAGCGGCAGCCGTGATGGCGATGCCCATCCAGCTTGTCTCCGGCCGCACCTCCCGCCACAGCGCGAACACGGAAGTGAAAGTGACAATACCCGCCAGGACGAAAAGAAGAATTCCCGCCACTCGGGCGGCGCGAACTTCGCTGATCGTCATGCGCGGAACAAACTGAAGAAGTACGACGGCGGCTGACATCAGTTCGACCAAACTGTCAGCGCCGAATGCCAACAGGACGGGGCTTCGCGCCCGCCAAGCCGCCGCCAGCGCAATCGCGCATTCGCCCAGCATCCAGACCAGGGTGGCCACTTGCAGTCGCCGGATGTGGCGCGTGATCTCCACACTTGCCGCGCAACATCCGCAGGTTTCAGGTCGCATTTCGCCCGCGATTTGTTCGGGGGAGCTCATGGTCACAGTTGCCTTTACTATTTCTATACCTGTCACTGTCACTTGTCCAAGGTTGGAATGCTCTCTGGAAATCCTACCCCTGGTTCACGGCGGTCGCTGGCCCAGTTACTTGAACCGCTTGCGGAATTTCAGTTCCAGGCCGAAGATGCCGTTCTGGTCGCGGAAGCCCCGCACGGACATGCGTGGGTTCACCGTATACTCGAATTCAATGACGCGGTACTGCGAGTTGGCCGTGCTGGTCTCGTAGGTCAGGCTCAGTTCCGGTGAGATCTGTTGCTCAACGGTCAGGACGGGGCCACCCAACGTGCCAAGCTCTGCGCTGGTAGGAGAATACTTGATGCGGCTGACCCCAAACAGGCGCTGGATCCTTCCCGTTACCTGGCTGGAAAGCGCCTGCGAGAGCAACGCGCTCGCGCCGGCGGTGGAGAATGGATTTCTGGTTTCCGGAGCGAATTCTTCCAGGCGTTTCGAATACCCGAAGGCCAGAAGCGAAAGGATGTCCTGTGTTGGCAGCGGCGGGTCCGACCGGTAGGACAATCGGACCTGGTCCATCGGCCCGGAAATTTCAAGCGTCAAATCGTATTTATCAATGGTCGTGCGCACCTGCACGTCCAGCACAGGCTCGGTGCGAAATGGATTGGAGAACGAGATGTCCCCGCGAGTCACGGTGTAGCGGTTGCCACGAAAGATCGCGTCACCGCTGCGCAGGTAGATATTGCCGATGGCCACCGGGTTGGCAAGCGTCCCCTGCACTTGAAGATCGATGTCCGAAACCACACGAAGGTCGTGCGATTCGATTCGTACGGGGCGGACCGAGGCCACGGTCACGTTAAGGTTGATGCTGGACGCAAACAATCCAGAATTTGCTGCCAGCGGCCCGCCAAATGGATTAGGCCCGGAAATAAGATCGACAAGGTTCAGGTTTTCGTTTGCAAAGAGGTTCCTGACAGCAATGTTGCCGCTGAGTTGTCCCTGGTTGGAGGTCCCGGCCAGCGTCAGGTTGCCGTCGAGTACAGAAGTGAAGTCGGTGGGATAGCGCACGCGGACCTGCGAGAGTTCAGTTCTGATCTGATAACGGAGCGACTCCCGCAAAACCAAAAAGCCTGCAATGGTGACGCTTCCCCCGCCGATAGTGCCCTTCAACGACGAAATCATCGCCCGCTCGCCTTCAAGCTTGATCGTACCGTTCAGAGCGTTTAACCGGAAGGGGAGATCGGTGTAGCCGAGACTCACGTCTTTTACTTGGACTTGACCGCTCAATTGCGGATCCTCCGGCGTACCGCGCAGTTGCACTTCCAAGGTTGATTCACCCGTGGCCTGAAGGCCGCTAGCGAACAGGCCGAGCAGAGTTGCGGCTGCCTGGCCCTTGGCGGAGATGTCGAGTGAGGGCGGGTGGCCAAAGCGGATGGAGCCGCCCACTTCAAAATTGGTCGCCTGTCCCTGCAACCGGAACCGCTGGAGCGTGAGGATGCTTCCTGCGTAGCTGACCTCTACAGGTTCCGGGTTTGTCAGTTTGAGAGCTGGGAAACTGACTTGAAGGTGATCGATCCGGCTGCTTCCTGACAGCTTCTCCCGCTCCTTCAAAGGGCCGTCAAGCTTGAAGGAGCCGCTGGCGGAGACTTCCGCCGCCATCGAATGGCCGGAGAATTCCTGTATCCATGGGTCCTCGCGCAAGGCTGCGTATTGCCC
>JAJXZM010000510.1 GCA_021780055.1 Acidobacteriota bacterium | reverse complement strand
CGCTGAAAGGCAAGGCAGGGAGTGGGAACTGCCCGTATCATCCGGGATGCGGCTTCCTGACGTGCCACTGGTAGTTGATCTTGACGGGACATTAGTGAAGACAGACCTGCTGGTTGAGTCCCTGATGGATCTGGTTAAGAAAGAGCCTCAATATATTTTCGCCTTGCCGTTCTGGTTGCTGAAGGGCAGGGCGGAGTTCAAGCAAGAAATCGCCTATCGAGTTTCGCTCGACCCCCAACTCATCCCGTATCGGCCCCAATTTGTGGAATATGTCAGAGCTCAGCGAGCCCAGGGACGCCAGATAATCTTGGCCACGGCCGGCGACAAACGATATGCCCAGCAGGTGGCGGACCACCTCAAGTTGTTCGACTCCATTCTGGCCAGTGACGGAAAAACTAACCTGTCGGGGAAACACAAACGCGAACGTCTAGTGGCGCAGTTTGGCGAGAGGGGCTTCGATTATGCCGCAAATGGGCACTGTGACAGAGAAGTCCTGGCTTCAGCCAGGAATACGATTTTGGTTAATCCAAACCGGCAGATGGCGCGAGTTGCCGCAAAAGAGCATCGTCGCCAAGTGTTATTCGAAGATCACGGGCCCGGTCCCGCCGAGTACCTGCGTGCGCTACGCCCGCAGCAGTGGCTGAAAAATCTCCTTTTGTTTATTCCGCTTCTTGCAGCACACGAATTCTATCAGCCGGAACTCTGGGGAAAGGTTTTGCTTGGTTTTCTGGCCTTCTGCTGTTGTGCATCGAGCGGTTACCTCTTTAACGATCTGGTTGACTTGACGGCTGATCGCAGGCACCCAAATAAACGTCTGCGGCCATTCGCGGCAGGGCGATTGCCAATTTCCTACGCCCTTCTGATGGTTCCGGGTCTGTTGGTCATCGGCTTTGTTGTGGGAGGTTTGGTCTCGAAATTCTTCCTCGAAGTTTTGCTCCTCTATTACCTACTAACGGTCCTGTACTCACTCTACGTGAAAAAGATCGTCATGCTTGACGTTCTTGTCCTCGCCGGGCTTTACACTTTGCGAGTCATCGCGGGAGGGGCGGCAGTGTGGATCTGGCCATCCGAGTGGCTGCTGGCATTTACTACGTTCTTTTTCGTCAGTCTCGCACTGCTGAAACGCTACGGTGAACTCGTAGTCATGCGGAAGATTGAAGGGGAACACGCCACAGCAAGGGGCTACAGGCTTGCGGATACTGAGCTGCTGGCCTCCATGGGAATAGTGAGCGGGTACTTGGCAGTTGTAGTTCTCGCGCTTGACATCACCAGTGGAAAGATGAAGGCCCTCTATACAAGGCCCGAGTTCATGTGGTTTCTGTGTCCGCTCCTGCTTTATTGGATCGGACATCTCTGGCTGGTTGCGCATCGTGGGGAAATGCATGACGATCCAATCGTGTTCGCGCTGCGAAATCGAAAGAGTCAGATCTCAATTCTCCTGATGGTGGGCACAGCCTTGTTGGCAATTTAAAGCTCCTGAAAGCAAAGCGCCTTATCGATGTGGGGAGCCCATGGCTGCAAGAGGAAGCGGAATCACTTCAGCGACCCGAGGGCGCCGTTATTTGACACTCGTGATTGTCTGTGCGGCGGTGGCGCTTACCGTGAGGGCCGGCAGCACAGTTGGCCAGACCACAGCACCTCGAAGTCAAACGGAAGAGTATGAGGCCGCCGGCCCCAAGTCAATCTTGCATCTGCAACAGTTTCGGACGACAAGCTCCATTCGGATACGCTCAGGAACCAGCGCCGACGGAACTGCAACGCTTGTCAACCTCAATCCAGCGATCAATGCCTGGTATTTACTTTCAGTCGCCTGGCAAAACGGCGGCAAATCCTCCTATCACCTTGAAAACCCCAGGCCGCTTTCTCGAAGGCTTCTCCTCACGCCGCAATATCCTTCAGGAATCGAGATCTCGGAAGCAGGAAAGTCCTACCGCTGCAGTCTTTTTGAGGGTGGCTCCCTGGATCAAGCGAAAAGCTCCCAGCAAATCTATGCCCCCATCTGTGAGGGCCGCTTGTTTCTGCGAAATCCAGCGAAGGGATATCGCACAAATCTGGAAGCTGTGACGGACTTTCTTCGCGATAATGTCACGGGCGGAGAGAACTTAATTGTACTCTTTCGCCATCTCTTGCAAGACACTAACCGCGAGACCGGCGAACTGCGTCCCCAACAAGCGGGTATTGGAGTTGATAAAGCCGGAGAAGCATCGGCCGCTGTTCCACTTAGTGCCAGAATTGATCCGAAATATGCCAGCCGGCTATTGGTTCCCACTGCCTTGGGGCTTGAACTAGACTCCTCCATGCCTGACGGACTGCGCCCCGGTGCCTGGTACGCAGCGATGGGAAACCCAGGCATCTGGGTGAGCGTGACAGCGCCGCAACTGATCGATGGCTCGTTGCTGAAAAGCGGGAAATCGGGTGTCGCGCCGCTCGACGGTAAAGAAGACTCGGCGCTGTGTTATCTGGTGGCCTTTGATCTCGACGATTTTGACCTTGGCTTCGCGCTGGGTACGCAGCATCCAGGCGTGGGCTGGTCCGAGCACATCCAGCCAGGTGTCCGGGATTCGAAACTGCCCGGTCCTGATGGGATTGGAACGATTGAGCCGCTGGTTTCGACAGGCATGGTTGATCCCGAGGATGCACGGAGAACCGTGGCCACGTTCACGGGCGGATTCAAGCGCACCCATGGCGCATTTAAGTACGGAGAATTCGCGTCCAGGAATTACGGAAGCCACTATGGATTCGTGGAGAGGGGTGTAGTCTTCAGCAAGCTTCAGCCAGGTTTAGCTACGATCTTTGTATTGAACGATGGGTCCACCGGGATGAAGACCTGGGAGTCAGCGGACAACAAGTTCTTGGGCAAGGTCCAATATGCCCGGCAAAATGGCGTCGCGCTCGTGGATTTCGACGCACCTTCGCAGTCAATAGTTCCCGGACGACTGGTAAATAACTGGGGAGGCGGAAACTGGTCGGGCTCGGAAGACAGGAAACTGCGCACGATCCGTGCCGGTGCTGCTTTGCAGATCCACGGTAAAAAGCGATTCTTGATTTATGCGGTGTTCTCTGCCGCGACGCCTTCCGCCATGGCACGAGTTTTTGTGGCCTACCAGTGCCGCTACGGGATGCTTCTTGATATGAATGCCCTCGAGCATACATATTTTGCCCTCTACAGGCGGGCGGGATCCCGGTTGATTGTCAACCACCTCATGACAGGAATGCAACAAGTGGACAAGTCCACCCCGCAGGGGACTGTTCCGCGCTTCCTGGCATATCCCGATAACCGGGATTTCTTTTACGTAACGCGGCGGAATCAATAAAGGAGGTCCGGCAATGATCATTCGGCGTTTTTTTGTCGTCGGAGTGCTCGCGCCGCTGATCCTCATCGGCCTCAGCCCGTCCTTCGCAGCACCCCAATCGCTGCAGCAACAGAATGAAGTGCTCTTTCAACAATTGCAGAAAGTTCATGGACTCACGGACAGCCAGATCAATGCGGTCCGAGACATATTCGCGAAATCCTCTTACATAGGGCAAGGCAATCCTGCCATTGCTCACCATCCGGTGACGCCCGCAGAATGCCAGGCAAAGCTCAGCGGAATGGGAGTGCGCTACGAGAATCCTCGCTTTGAAAGAATCTGCAAAGCGAAGTATATGGCCCCGCTCTATGATCCTCGGAAGGAAAAGCCGGAAGATGCCAAAGCCTGCATCGATCAATTTGAATTCCCGGACATCCCATGCACGTATCCCGTGGTTTGGGTGAAGGCCCGCGAAGCCGCCGAGATTTGCTGGGCCATCGGCAAACGGCTCTGCGACGCGCATGAATGGGAGGGAGCCTGTGCAGGATGCCTTGAGCCGCCGGACTACCGTTTTGACCTGGGTGACGTTCGCCGTATGCGGTTTGCTCACAACCAGGCGGATAGCAATTCGAAGTCCTGGAGCTATGGCCCGGAATATCAAAATGGTATATGTGCTACAGGAAGCAGGAAAAGCCCTGGCTGCGACGGTGGCGGCTGGACACGATGCGGATCCAATACTTATCCATCGGGCGACTTCCCTGCTTGCCACAGTCCGCTCGAAGTCTATGACCTGAATGGAAACGCGGCAGAGCACATGAATCTGCCTCTGAACAAGAACCAAATGTCGAGTCGGGGCAGCACCGAGCTCGGCTACACCGAGATGAAGGGCAGCTGGTTCGTCTTCGACACTACTCGCGCGCACGAGGACTGGTGCCGCTGGCGCGCTCCCTACTGGCATGGGAGCAGGGTAATGGATCCTCGAAGCCATTCCAACTATCATCTGGGATTTCGTTGTTGCAAGACGCTGGATAAATGAATTCTGACTTCGGTGAAGAGCGTGTGTTGCCTTTGGTTCATACCGTTCGAAGAAGACCAGGCACGTGGTGCCCGCTGCAACCGCAGGCGCGCCATTTCGGGTGGTGTGCTGGGTATAGAAAAATCGGCGCCGAGTTCGTCGCCAGCAGCGACTGGAAGACTACCGGCATCGGTCTCTTGAGTCACGGGTAAGATCTTCTTGTGAATGCGGGCAAAATCGCAGTGGAGTCGAGGTACCAGTCAAGGCGGTAGTTGAATGACAAGCCGGGTCCTTCCGTCGAAGCGCTGTTGAACTGCGCTGACCGCTTTGGGGAGAGTGAGGGGACTGTGGCGAAACATCTCTATCTCATCACAGGAGGTTCGGGATTCCTCGGCATTAATCTTTGCCGCTACCTTCTGCGAAACGACCAGGCAGTGCGAACACTGGATATTGCGCCATTTGAATACCCCGAGGTCAATGTCGTTGAGGCGATACTGGGGGATATTCGCGATCCTCATGCTCTCGAACGTGCCATGACAGGCGTAGAGATTGTTGTTCATGCGGCCGCGGCACTTCCTTTGAGTCGCCGCGAGGACATCTTCTCGACCGATGCAGAGGGCACACGAAAGGTCCTGGAAACAGCATTTCGATGCGGCGCATCGCGTGTCATCTTCATCTCTTCCACGTCTGTCTATGGAATTCCCGACCATCATCCGATTTTTGAAAACGACCGGTTGCAGGGGGTGGGTCCTTACGGGGAGGCGAAGATCGAGGCCGAGAAACACTGCCTTTCCTATCGCGAAATGGGACACTGCGTTCCCGTGCTCCGACCCAAGAGCTTCGTAGGGCCTGAGAGGCTGGGTGTCTTTGAACTTCTCTATGATTGGGCATACGAAGGCAGGAATTTCCCAGTGCTCGGATCAGGTGACAATCTCTATCAACTTCTGGATGTCGAGGACA
>JAJXZM010000267.1 GCA_021780055.1 Acidobacteriota bacterium | reverse complement strand
GTACCCGTAGCTTGGCAGAAGGGCCGCGAGCTTGAGAACGATGCGTTCTCCCCCTCCCAGCGTCTTGCCGAACTGATCGACGACAAGCAGAACGTGGGGCAAATCGCCTTGGGGTCCATTCGCTGAGCGTGGCGGCTCCGACCCTGAAGCAACAACCTTGATCATCTGTCCACCCTTCAGCGGTCAAACTGCCTGTAAACAGGTTCAAGCATACGACGACTGCCGGGCAATTCGCATCTTGCTACGGCCTGCTGGGGATGTCGAGGCACTCGCCACTTGCTCTTCCTGCCGAACTTCCCGAAGCTCGCGTGTTGCGTCAGCGGCCGCCAGCGCATCGCGCCTGTACCTACAACCATTCCCTTCAAGCAGGGGGGCTAAGAGGGAACATATTAGGCAGTTCCTGGAGCACGCAGGCGTCGGCGCAACTTGAGCAGGGGTTTTTCAAGCAGAAAATAAGACCCCAGGGCTGCGGCGATTGCAAAGACCAGGTTCTGCGGGAAAGCGTCTGCCCATGCGGACGAATCCCGATTGAGGAACAGCTGTTGCCATAAATAAAGCGAGTAGCTGAGGACACCTACGAATGCAATCGGCTTCCAATTGAGTATTTGTCCAACCAAGTCGCCTGAACAGTACACGCAACGGTGAATAAGAATTGCGAGACCCACGTTGATGATCGACGAGCCGAAAACCCAGACGACCGAATAGCCCAGGTATCGATTGGTTAACAGGACCAAAACAACTAATCCAATCGAGTAGCGTCGACGGAATAACTGCAGATACCAATTCTTTGTTGCGAGCCAGCCACTTGCGTTCGCTAATAGGCAACCCATCGCAAGGCTGTCTGAGACCATCGGAAACATTTGCAGGCCGTGATATGGTGTTCCTCTAAGGAAAAGCCAGTCCCCAAAGCGTGCGAAAGGTCCAAGCAGGATCACCCCAACTGCAACCCAGCCGGCACGTCTCGGTCCCAATAGGACAAACGTTAAAGGCCATATTAAATAAAATTGCTCTTCAACGGAAAGCGACCAGAGATGCCCAATCTGCTTTCCTCGATTGGGCAGGTAGTTCACTGTATAAGTGACGGCGTGCCAGATATCCGTAGGGCGCAAATGCACCATCCCTGCAAGCCACAGCAGGGAAACGCACCCAATAAAAGTATACGAAGCTGGAAACAGGCGCAATGCCCTCCGCTCGTAAAAGAGCCTGAGAGACACTCGCCCATTTTTTGCGTGCTCTAGCAACATCAGGCGTGTGATTAGGAAGCCTGAGATCACGAAGAAAACTACCACTCCTAGTTGGGCGTAGTTCCCAATACCCAAATCCAAGGTGACAAATCCGCGCGTTCCACTAAGGTGCCCCAGAAACACAAGGAAAATCGAAATGGCCCTCAGTCCATCGAGCGACGGAAGATGCTCTGCTCGATGAGGTGTCCTCGTCGGCAAGAGCTTACGAGAGAGAGTAAATAAACTCACACGGACCTCGCTTTAACATTACTTCCGTTTCAGGAGATTCTCGCCCTTGGTTCACTATCGTTGAGAGTATATGGCGCCGGTCCTAGCAACACCGATCAAAATGGAAAGTCCTGTCAAAGCCTTACGTCACCCAAGATGCAACCGGCACATTTGCCTCATCGGCTGATAACTCCAGATCCTTTGTCGGTTCCATTAGATGGCTTGCTCGAACCGCCGCCCCGACCAGTACCCACAGGAGGCCGGAGATTTCAAGATAAGTCCACCGGTCGCCGAACAAGTTGGCAACAATACTTGAGCACATGGCAAGGAAGAGGCCAAGGCCGAGTCCCCGGTACAATGGGTCGCTGGCCCGCCTGAAGAGCCTGAATGACACAGCGAATGTTTGTGCAAACAGGATGAGCGCCATGACGAGCCCGACAGCGCCTGTTTCCACCATCACCAGCACATACCAGTTGTGCGTATCGCCCAGGCCGTGCACGTGCTGGGCAAATTGATAGGTACCGTAGCCATTCCCTACGATTGGGCTGTGCTTGATCGAGTTCCATGACTCCGCCCACAGGTCGAGCCGTTCCTGGGCGGAGCTTTCCAATTGCCCGCTGGAGTCCTTTGTCATGCTCACTCGCTCACGCACAGCAGTGGGCACGACAGCTTGCCATGTGAACAAAAAGATTCCAAGAATCAGGAGGAGTTTACGGTCCTTCAGAAAGCCGAGGACGAGAACGGCGAAGAGGATCGCAAGATATCCTCCACGAGAGAATGTATACATGGCGGCATACAGTGTGGCTGCAACTACCCCGTAGCCGAACAGCCAATATTTCTTCGCTTTGACAAATTGCAGGAGGCCCCAGGTAAACATGGCGAATTGGGCCAGAAACGCAGCCGTTAAATTTGAACCGTAGGCAAGCGGCCCTACGTCGCGCTTATCCTCATCGAAGCTTGTCCAGGTATGCATCCTGGTCTCCAGGATGCAGCTCCTGTCGATAAATAAAAGAGAAATGACCGTAATGAAGATTACCGTCCTGACCGCTTTTCGGTCTTCGACGACCAAGGAAGTCGCTACAAATACCAACGGAATCAAGATGTAGCTTTTCCAGACAACAAAGTTAGCGTCAGAGAGCCAGAGCGGAGCCGGAGCGTGTCCAAGCGCGGCTCCCATCCACATGGAGAAATACGTATAGACCCCAATGATGAGCCAGATCACATAGAGCTTGGATTTGGGAAGGCGTTTGCCGTGGAAGAGAGCTCCGGCGATCACGGCAAAGACCAGGAGCGTTAGCACATTTGCGCCCAGAGGGTAATCGAGGAAGTGATTCCGCATCGAGCGATAGGGGAGGAATGGAATCAAATAATAAAGGCCCCAGAGGGGCCGCCCGGCCAATGAGATGACGCACATGACCCAGAAGCCCAGGTAAGCGATCGGAGGAATGTAATGTAGAAGGTGCAACCCCAAGATATCATCTCCATGAAGTCTTCAAGAATATGAGGAAGCTGTTCGCCACCGGCTGCGCCAACGCTTGCGGCCAACGAAGAAGGAGGCGTGTTGCAAGATTATATCCGGTTCGACAAATTGTAGCGTATCCAGGAAGGCTGGGACTCGGCCGTTACGTAGCTTTTGGCGCTTTTCAGGGCGCTTTCGCCCCCGCACAACTCATTGCAAATGACGGATCCGATATCGAGCGCCGCCATCTTCAGAATGTGCCAGAGCAATGCTACCATCACATTATCACGCAAGAGTTTGGCACTGAATCTCTTGCGTGGGGGCTTCAGGGACCTGAAACAGGGAAGTTTATTTGAGTCTGAAATTAGTGTAAAGGGGTTTTGCTTGCATTTGCGTTTCAGGCATATTGCGCGGAGCGTGTTGTCCAACTGGTTCGCAACGGCCGCGTCGATGGCAGTCGGCTTTTTTTTGTCTCCTTTTCTAGTCCATCGACTGGGAAATGTTTCTTATGGCGTCTGGGTCCTGGCAATCTCCTCCGTGAGCTATTTTGGCCTCCTCGATCTTGGTTTGCGGAATTCCGTGACCATGTTTGTTGCCAAAGGGCACACGACAGGCGATCACCAAGGGGCTTCTGAAGTGCTATCGGCGGCGCTATGGGTTCGGATACAACTCAGCGTATTGGTGCTGGTGCTATGTGGTGGCTTCGCGGCAGTATTTCCGCTTATCTTCAAAGTCCCTCCGGCAATGGCCTTCGATGCTCGCGTGGTCGTTCTTCTTATGGGCCTGAGCTTTGCCATTTACATGTCAATCGGAGTCTTCGGCGGGGTACTGTCCGCCCTGAACCGGTATGACCTGTACACTCTTGTGACGCTGACGCAACTGACTCTGCGCGTTGGTGGGGTTGTGGCGGTACTGCGTGCCGGCCATGGGATTGTTGCGATTGCATGCTGTGAGCTTTTCGCCGCCACCGCTGGCAACATCCTGTTTGTCTACGTTGCCCGAAGAGTCTACCCCGAGCTGAAAATTAGGCTGAAGAAGCCGAACTGGGAGGTTCTTAAGAAGATCTGGTCCTATAGCGCCTACGTTTTTCTTCTCATGGTTGCGATTCAGTTGGTATACCAGACAGATAACCTAGTGGTCGGCGCGTTTGTGTCGGCGTCCGCGGTAACCTTTTACTCCATTGGAAATTCATTGTGCCGTTATACGCAGCAGCTCGTCGGTGCGATGACGACGACCTTTACTCCCGCCGCAAGCACATATGATGCCGCGGGCGCCACATCGAGCCTGCGCGCTCTTTACTATAATGGAACGCGCGCGACGATGGCCGTTTCGCTGCCGATACTAATCACACTGATCACTCGCGGCGATAACTTCATTGGCGTGTGGATGGGGTCTCAGTATTCGCGAATATCCGGAACCGTGTTGGCAATACTGGCGACGGCACTTTTATTTTCGCTGCAGAATACCCCTGCCACATCGATTGCCTTTGGCATTGAAAAACATAAGACAGTGGCAAAATGGGCAGTTGCCGAAGCCATCTCAAATCTGACGCTCAGCATTGTTCTGGCCCGCAAGTTAGGCATCTATGGGGTAGCGGTTGGAACGCTGGTGCCGAGTCTGGCAGTAAACCTTATCTTCTGGCCGAGGTATGTTTCCCAGCTCGTAAGTATCAGCTATCGGGAGGTCTTCCTGAAAGTCTGGGGTCCCGTCTTTCTCTGTGGGGTGCCGTTTGCCCTGGTCTCTTATGCAGTGGATGTATTCTTCCCTGCACGCACTATGACAATGTTCATTCTTCAGACCATCTACCTGCTGCCCATTTTTGTTTTCTCTGTTGGCTGGATATTCCGCAGCAGCGTCAGACGCAGGATACTTCCCGGGATCAAATCGTATTTCCACGCGGAAACAAAATAAGTCTCCGATGCGATGAGAGCATCATGCC
The DNA here is from genome assembly GCA_021780055.1 of Acidobacteriota bacterium. Next base: position 430 of record JAJXZM010000267.1, on the reverse strand, counting down.
ATGCGAGGCAACGGCTACGGGATCGCGAATGTTGGGTCTCCCTCATGGCGACATCTTCATCGCAAATTTTGGCCTTTTTATCCGCCTGCCCAGCGAAGGTACGGCCCAGAGTGGGGACTATACTTCACTCCCATTTCCAGATTTCGGACGCGCAGGAACCTGAATTTCAGGCACCATCGTCTTGTCGACGATGCAATCGATTTGCTGACGTCGGGTTTTACCCTTTTTGTCCGCATCGGAATGGAATTCCGTCAATCCACGACGCTCATACTGGTCAAAGGTTCCGATAAACCTTGCCGGTACGCCCGCGACAACACAATTATCCGGTATCGACCGACTAACAATACTGCCCGCTGCTACAATCACCCGATTTCCGATTCTCACTCCCGGCAGAATGAGGGAGTTCATCCCAATGAAGACGTCGTTTCCG
>JAJXZM010000357.1 GCA_021780055.1 Acidobacteriota bacterium | reverse complement strand
TCGGCGGCCGCGCAGCCGTCCGTTAACGCGGTCCCGAAAAAGCAATGCGGCGTGCCGTCCGCGCCGCGCGGAGATGCCTTCCGAAAGCATCGTGACGATTTCTTCGAAGTCGCCCCGCGAAAGATTGCTGTAGGGATGAGCTCGCCGCACGACCCGATACAGATCATCTTCAATCCATTCCTCGCAGGCGCACATGGCAACGATCTGCTGCGCCAGGATGTCGAGCGGAGCATCGGGAATTTCAAGCCGGTCCAGTTCCCCGTGGCGAATGGCGCGCACCAGCGCCGCGCACTCGACCAAGTCATCCCTGGTCATTGCGAAAAGACGGCCCTTCGGCACCGCGCCCCGCCAGTGTCCAGCGCGCCCGATGCGCTGCAGCGCCACTCCGATGGAACGCGGCGAGCTGATCTGGCACACCAGGTCCACCATCCCGATATCAATTCCCAGTTCGAGGGACGCAGTGGCTACCATCACGCGTGCTTCGCCGGACTTCAGCCTCTTTTCCGCCTCAAGCCTCAGTTTGCGCGAGAGACTGCCATGATGCGCCGCAACCGCTTCTTCACCCAACCGTCCGGCAAGTTGATGTGCCAGGCGTTCCACCAGTCGCCGCGTGTTAACAAAGACCAGAGTAGAACGGTGCTCAAGCGCAAGCTCGGTGATACGGCCATAAACGTCTCCCCACATTTCTTCACTGGCCACGGGGCCAAGTTCACCCGCGGGAACTTCCACAGCGAGGTCCATCGAGCGCCGGTTGCCCACATCCACGACCACAGGCAAGGCCCGTTCCGAGCCAGCCAGGAATCGCGCTACTTCTTCGATAGGATTCTGCGTGGCGGAGAGCCCAATTCTGACTGCGGCGCGGCGCCCCGGGTTTGCGCCTTGCACCAGCGCGTCCAGCCTTTCAAGCGAGAGAGCCAGATGGGCGCCCCGCTTGTCGTCCGCCACGGCGTGGATTTCGTCCACGATCACCGTCTCAACATGTCGCAGAATTGCCCGGCTCTTTTCTGCCGTGAGCAGGATGTAAAGCGACTCGGGTGTCGTCACCAGAATCTGTGGGGGCTGTTTCAGCATGGCTCGGCGTTCGGGCGGCAGCGTGTCGCCGGAGCGGACCGCAGTGCGAATATTGGGCAGGTCTATTCCGCGCTGCGCAGCAAGGTCCAGGATTCCATGCAAAGGAATCTCAAGGTTTTTGTGAATGTCGTTTCCAAGGGCCTTCAGCGGCGAGGCGTAAAGAACTGTAACGTGGTCAGGAAGAGCGCCTTCAATTCCCTGGCGGACCAGGCGGTCTATGCAGGCAAGAAATGCCGCAAGCGTCTTGCCGGAACCGGTCGGGGCGGAGATCAGAACGTCTCTTCCCGCCACAATGTGCGGCCAGCCCTGCTCCTGTGGTTCAGTGGGCGATCCAAATCGATCCGCAAACCAGTCACGAACAAGAGGGTGTGCCCAGGCGAGCGGCTGCGTTTTGGCAGTCATATGGAAATTTTAACCCGTATTAGGCCCGAAGCGTTGAAGCATCGAACACAAAGCGTGTGCTCGGTCACGTAAAAAGGGCGTCCTATGGGCTGCGGGGTGCGGGAGTGGCAGGGTCCTTGGGGTTTGATCGGGGGGAAGTTGGACGAGCCGTACTGGCCTGAATCCGTGTAGCAATTGAACGAGGCTGCATTCTGTACCTCGGAGATCAACCCCTGCAGTAACTTCAGGGCTGGGATTATCCACTACGACAGTGGTCGCCGGCATGCCAAACGTCGAAGACAACTGTTAAGGTATATTCCGAGTGGTATATGGCCCCAGAGTTGGTTGCCCTGGTAAAAGCCAAACCATAATTACGGCCTACTCAGGTATCGCTTGTGGGAAGGGCGGTTATGAGGCGTCATGCGTGACATGGATTTTGGGAAAACGATTTTCTTTGTTAGCGGGTCAATGCCTACAGGGCCTCAACATAATCCGCCAAGGCGGCATTGAACTTCTGTGGCTGTTCGTAGAAGAGAATGTGACCGGCATCCTCGAACGGAATGAAAGTTCCCTGCGTCACCTGGCTGGCAATAGCTTTGCCCATGGCAATACCTTTGCGGAAAACGCCCGAGTCGGCAGCAAGGACAATGACAGGTACTTTTACCGACGGCAATGATTTAGCGTAATCGCTCATCAGAAAATCGGAGTACACAGCTTCTGCAATCCATGTTGGTGTCTTCAGCATCTCCGCGACAACCCAATCCATGTCGGCTTCTGAAGGTTCTTGCTTAAACATTCTGGTGGTGAATCCGGTGGCAAACTTCCTTGGATTTGCTGTGAGATCAGCAAACGTCGCATTCATGCCGTCATAGTTGTAGTTTTTCAGCACGTGGCTGTTCCACCCCGCGGGACTAAATGGGAAAGGAGTAGTATCCACGAGTCCCAGCGCCTTCAGGCGCGTATTGCTGGCGTACTGCTCGCAATAAGAAAGAACCACCGGCCCGCCCAGGGACCACCCCACCAGTACGGTTTCGCGCAGACCCAGGTGCTCGATCACCGCCCGCACGTCGCGGGCGTATTGTCTGACGGTGTGGCCGGTTAGCGCCTTGCAGGAGTTCCCATGGCCCCTGAGGTCGAGAGTCACGACCCTGAACCTGGTCGCCAGCTCAGGGACATTCCTTTGCCAGAACCTGGATGAGCACAACCACCCGTGGACGAGCAGAATGGGCTGGCCCTCTCCGCGATCTTCGTAGTAGATCCTTGCGCCGTCTTCTGTTTCGAGACACGCTGCTGCTTTCAAGGGTGGTTCGGAACTCTCACCATTCAACAGCCGGGCCACCGTCGTGGATTTGGCCGGCAGTCTTGGGCCCAGTGTTGTGGCGGCTGCTACCGCACAGGCACTCTGCAACAACTTGCGTCGGCTATGGTTATTCATGTTCCGGCCCTCCTCTTCCCCAACCTTCCGAAGATCGTAGTGCTATGCAAGATACGTGGGCAGTGACCGCCATCACCCGCCAGATTCCCTCGCCTAGCGAGCGTGAAATTCTCTTACCAAGAGCAAACGCTGAAGAGACCCTCGCTCGCTGGCGCAGCGTAGACCGGAAACGCCAGGCAACTGAATCGTCGCCCATTCGGAAGGTATGACGTTGGCATCTACTCTTGACCGTGTGCCGCGAGACGATCTTTGATTCTCGGAATCCGGTGGGGACAAGGGAATAACACGGATTGGTCGTATAGCAGCCAATTGGATTGCATTTCTTTCACAAATTGGCAGTCACAGGACTTTCCAACTGCCAAGAGTTGTCTCACAGCACAACAGGAGGTGACATGGATCACCGCGCATTTTGAGACTTTTGGAAGAATAGAGTCATTGGGTGCCATTAGGCGGTGTTTAGAACACAGGGAGGACTCGCAGGTGCTCTTGTAGACGCGGCTTCTCATGCAGGTCCCGGTACCATGGCTGCGCGATTGTTCCTTAATTTTTCTTTTCCGGCATAAAACCGCGTGTTTGGTTTGTGTGGTGAAAATGACTTCAAGGGGGAACAACGATGTTACGCAGCATCTGGCATTGCGCAGCCGTGCCCACTCCGGCGTTTTAATTCGCAGGACGCAAGACTGCACCACAGCCGGGGCAAAAGAGTGCCACCGCCGCTGACATCCAGGCAATTAACGCCCTTCGCAGCCAGTTCGCACCACCCACAATTCCCATGACGCGGCAGCCCGACGGCTCATGGAAGGTTTACCGAGACATGTCCAATAGCAACTTGGAAGAAAACACGTAGCGCCTTGCACGGCCTTGCAACACGATTTGTACCCGACGCCAAGACACAAGCAAAGGGGGATGAAATGCCGACCTATCTGATGTTGTTCAGTTTTACTCAACAAGGAATCGAGAAAATCAAGCAGCTTTCCGCACGGGGTGAGGCAGCTAAGAAGACGATTCGCCAGCTGGGGGGAGAAGTTCAAGCGTATTACATGGTCATGGGGAGTGAGTTTGACACCCTTTTCATTCTGAAGGCTCCAAATGAGGAGAAGGTCGCAGAGATGGCGCTTGCCATTGCCAAGCTTGGCAATGTGCGCACTCGGACCCATCGGCTCTTTACCGAGGAGGAACTCGGCCGGATCACTTCTTCTCTGGATTGAAGGCCGAATGGCATGGCTCACACTGCGTTCGGCTGGACCCGTGGACCGCAGCGCCTGCCACCTTGCGACAGGCAGGCACATCTTGAATGCCATGCCGTTACCCTATCCGCCAGTGCTGGCACATACGAAGTATTGAAGCGCTGCACAAACCGCACCGGTTATGGCGTACAAGGTGGTTGTTGGCCGCCCGGAGTCGCGAGCGGAATATTCAGAAGGGCAAGAAGACAGTAGGGCTATGTATCGGTACAATCGAGGATATTAACCGGGTTTTCGGTTTTTGTTTCAGATTGAAAGCAACTAACGAGCATCATTGAATTCCTGGGAGCGCCTGAACAACCAATCTCGAGAAGGCCGGGCCAGAAAATCCAGTTTGGCAGGATCGACAACTTCATCTGGGAGGTATCGCTATGTTGAGCGTCTTCTGTTCGCCAAGCCGTTATACCCAGGGTAAAAACGCCACTCAATTTCTCGGACAGGAAATGGCTGCCTTGGGTCTGGCCGATCCCGTGTTGATCGTTGCAGGCAGGTCAGCCGCTGCTTTGCTTTCCGAAACCTGGGCCAGGACATTCCCTGACGCGGGGTTAGCTTATCAGGTCGCTCAGTTCGGAGGAGAATGCTCAGTTGCCGAGATTGAGCGCCTGAAGGCGGAAGCGCTCCGGCAACAAGCCAAAGGGATTGTCGGTGCGGGCGGGGGCAAGACGATTGATACGGCCCGGGCGGTAGCGGCGGACCTCAATCTTCCTGTAGTGAGTTGTCCCACCGTCGCTTCCAGCGATGCCCCTTGCAGCGCCCTCTCCATCGTTTACACCGACGAGGGCGTCTTCCGCGAGATACGACTCTTCCGCAGGAATCCTGATTTAGTCCTGGTTGATACCCAAGTAGTTGCGCAGAGCCCTGCCCGCCTGCTGGTGGCCGGAATGGGTGATGCGCTCTCCACGTGGTTTGAAGCAAAGACCTGCGTGGAGGGCCACGTCCGAAACATGCGGGGCGGTGCCTCCACTCGAAGCGCCCTGGCGCTCGCCCAGTTGTGCTACCGCACTCTTCTCGAAGATGGGGTGGATGCCCTGGCAGCACTGCGTGCCAGGTCCGTTACTGCGGGTTTGGAGCGACTGGTGGAAGCGAACACGCTTCTTTCCGGCCTGGGCTTCGAATCGTCGGGACTTGCAGCGGCGCACGCCGTTCACAATGGCCTGACCGCC
>JAJXZM010000179.1 GCA_021780055.1 Acidobacteriota bacterium | reverse complement strand
TGGCGTCCTGCGCCCGGTCGATCTCACTGGCAATAAACCTGCTACTGCGGAAGAACAGAAACGGGTGCGAATAAGTGTGATTGCCAATGGTGTGCCCTTCGCGCACAATGCGTCGGGCGATTTCGGGATGGCGCTCGACGTTCTTGCCGCACAGGAAGAAGGTTGCAGTGACTTTATGTTGGGCCAGGATATCCAGAACCTGTTCGGTAAATGGAGGGGCAGGGCCGTCGTCAAAAGTCAGGACAACGCTACGGCTTTCCTCGGGGCCGCGATTCACAACCGGGGAAAACACTTGCGACGAAGGAATGATGCAGGCATACGCCAGTGCCCAGGCACATCCCAAAACAATGATAATTCCAACCACAACAACGATCATGGCCGACCTGCGTACTCTGCTTCCCTCCCACGCCTGCGCAGGAGACACCCGCGCCCGTTGCCATCGTGCGTTCCCCAGCGATGTTTATCCTAGCACAAGGGCCATCCCGGCATGCGAAGGCGACATTACACAGCGTGAAACAGAAACACATATAACAGCAACAGGATGTTGGACAATGGCCGCGCGAGGACAAAAACACTACACGGCAAGCATCTGAGCCAGCCGCGTCATACTGCCATAAGCTGAATATAGGACGGGAATTCATTGCCGCTATCGAGCGCCAAACGGTTTAGGGCCTGATGTAAAGGTAGATTGTGTGTACTGCGCCACTTTCGACTGTGACATGCTCGGACTTCACGGCGTCCCAACTGGCTATCCGGAAATCGTGAGACACTACTCGCGTGCCGGGCCGGAGCTGTTTTTCCAGCATGGGGCGGATGTCTTCATTGACGCCGGGCAGCAGATAGAGTGTGACCACTGTCGCCGCATGAACGTCTGCCTGGAACATGTTTCCGTAGAGGATTTTGGCCTTTGAGGCAAGACCAAGCTCCTCGATTCTGGCCCAGGATTTGTGGTAGAGCCCCGGATCGAGTTCCACGCCCACGGCGTGCGCGCCGAACTTTTGCGCCGCCAGGATCACAATCCGGCCGTCGCCCGAACCCAGATCGTACACAACGTCCTTCGGGGTCACCTTTGCCAGTTCCAGCATTCTTTCCACAACCGGCATGGGAGTGGGGACAAAGGGAACCACGTCGTGAGAAGCCTGATATTTCGGCGTAAGCTGGTCTTGCGCCTTGAGAGGCTGCAAAAAAACAAGCCCCAAAGCAGCCACGATGACAAAGAATCCCGCCAGTCGCCCAAAGCTGATGCGTCGCAGCATGGTTGGCCTTCCTTAATGCAGAGTTAAGCACAGTTTACCACTGCGCGGGCCCAGCAGAGCACTAACCAAACGCATCCCGCTCCCTTGGCTGCACCAGCATTCCGTCAGTGATTCGTGGTGGAAATGACATTGTAATGCTTAGCCAGTGCGTGTGATATATTCGTCCGGCACGGATGATCTCTGCGGGTGCCTAGGCGACCGGCGTTAATGAACTTCCGTCAAGCGAGCAGCCATCCATGGGCGGAATCGAACGGCGTGAATTCCTGAAGAGGACTGGCGCACTGGGCGCTGGACTGGTTTCCTTGCCGCTCGCGCGCGCGGCGGCAAAGCCTGCGGCCTCGGCGAGTCGTCCCAACATTCTGATCTTTCTTACCGACGACCACGGCCAATGGGCGCAGCACGCCTACGGCAACTCGGAAATTTTGACGCCCAACACGAATCGCCTGGCGGCCACCGGCACGCGCATGACGCAGGCGTTTACCCCGTGCCCGGTCTGTTCTCCCGCCAGGGCGTCTTTCTTTACCGGATGCATGCCCTCGCAGCACGGCATTCACGACTGGCTCGAAGAAAAGACCTGCGCGGTGGAGCACCCATGGCTGGAGGGCCAGACGCTGATTTCCGAATTGCTGAAGAACGCCGGCTACCACACTGGCCTCGTGGGCAAATGGCATTGCGGCCACACGCGCGACCCGCATCCGGGATTTGACCGATGGTTCAGCTATTGGGTATGGCAATATCCGCATTATGGCGTCCAGCACTTTTCAGACCAGGGGAAATTCACAATCGATCAGGGCCAGCAATCTCCCTTGCTGACAAAACGCGCCATTGATTTTCTGCGCGACCATAAACAGAACCAGGGAGCCGAAGGCAAACCTTTCTTTCTCTTTGTCGGTTACGTTGACACCCACTCGCCGCATGACACCGCACCGTCAGAACTGGTTGCGCAATACGATTCGGCAACGTTCCGCGACATCCCCAACGAAAAGTTCCAGCCATGCCACGGCGAGCCGCTCATCCCGGTGAACAGCAATCCGCAGATCGAGCGCATGAAGCACATGGAGTATTACGGCGCCGTCTCCAGCATCGACCGCGAGGCGGGCAAGGTCCTTGCTGAACTCGAGGCAACCGGCCAACTGGAAAACACTTTGGTGATTTACACCGGCGACCACGGGCTCAATACCGGCCAGCACGGCATGTGGGAAAAGGGCAACGGCACGCTGCCCCAGAATTTCTTTGAAGAGTCCATTCGCGTTTCCTGCACCCTGAGCTGGCCGGCGGGAGGCATCCAGCAAAACGCCGTCTGCAACGATTTCGTCAACCATTGCGACCTGTGGGCCACCTTGCTGGAAATAGGAGGAGCTACGCCCGATGAAAAGACGGCCGCGCGGATCAATTCGCCAGGCCGCTCCTACCTGGCGCAGTTGCGCGGACAGAAGGTGCCGGACTGGCGGCAAACCATCATCAGCGAGTACGGCAACGCACGCATGGCGCGCACCGGGCGTTATAAACTGGTCCGGCGCTACGCCTACGACCGCGTGCGTTTCAGGGACGAACTCTACGACCTGAAAGAGGACCCGCGCGAGACCGTGAATCGCTTCCCGGACCCCGCGCTGAAGAAAGTGATTGATGAACTCACAGAGGAGCTGAACCAATTCTTCGCGAAGTACACAACTCCTGGCCACAGCGGATTGGACATGGCGCACCAGTGGGAATGCACTCCGGCCAGCCCCTGGCTTGCTGCGGCGCGGCTCCGCAAAGAAGGTCGCATGCCGGAAGGCTTATCGCGCCTGCTGGTTTCGTAATGATCACACGAAGGGACTTTATCAGGAACGCTGGAGCATTGATGGCGGGGCCGCTCATCGCCAGCGGGCTGCCGCTCAAGGAACAGGTCCTTCGAGCCGAGTCCGCCCCCGCGCGGGCAATGCAAACGGCCGCACGCGGCGCGCTCGCGGTGAGCGGCAATCATCGGTATCTCGTGGACGCCGAAAACGTTCCCTTCCTGCTGCAGGGTGATGCGGCATGGTCGTTGATGGTAACACTCGGCAAAGCTGACGCGAGCTTGTACCTGAGAAACCGGCACGAAAAGGGCTTTAACGCAATCCTGGTGAACCTGATCGAGCATAAGTTCTGCAAGAACCCTCCCCGAAATGCTGACGGCGAATCGCCCTTTACAACTCCCGGCGATTTCACGACGCCCAATGAGCGATACTTCGCCCACGCTGATTGGATCCTTCAGGAAGCTGCAAAGGACGGCATCTACGTTCTGCTGGCCCCGATCTATCTCGGCTATGCTGGGACCGACGAGGGATGGTTCAAGGAGTTGATGGCGCTGAGCCCGGAGAAATGCCTGGAGTACGGCAGGTTTCTTGGCAGGCGCTACAAAGATTTTGACAACATTATCTGGGTAATGGGCGGCGACCGAAATCCCGACTCGACTCTCGAGCGCGTTGACCTGATCGCGCTGGGCATCAAGGAGCACGACACCGCGCACCTGTTTACGGCCCACTGCGCTCCGGAAAATATGGCTTTCAGCCAGTACGCCGGCGGCGGTTGGCTCAATTTCAATACCGTTTATACCTATCAACTGATCCACCCACAGCTCTACGGCGCCTACCGCAGAAATCCCGCCGAGCCTTTCATCCTGATTGAATCTTCATACGAGGGCGAGCACAACTCTTCTGACGTGCAAATACGGCGGCAGGCGTATTGGACAATCCTGTGCGGCGGGTTCGGTCACGTCTTCGGCAACAATCCCATCTGGCACTTCAACGGCCCCGGCCTCTTTCCCGTCAACGTGACCTGGCAGCAGGCCATGGACCTCGCGGGTTCCGTGAGCATGAAGCACTGGGGGAACCTGTTCCGCTCCCGCAAATGGTATGACCTGGTCCCTGACGAAAAACACGAGGTTGTAACGAAAGGCCTGGGAGAATTCCTGGGTCTGGATTATCTCGCGGCGGCACGCACAGCAGACGGCTCGACAGCGATTGCCTATATGCCGACCAGCCGCACGATTACGGTGGACATGTCAAAATTATCCGGGAGCCAGGCACTGGCTTGGTGGTTTGACCCGCGATCAGGAGCGGCGAACACGGCAGGCACTTTTGCCACAGACGGGCTTCGCAAACTTTCGCCGCCGGACGACGGCGACTGGGTTTTGGTTCTGGATGACGCCTCGAAGCAGTTGCCGAAGCCCGGAACAGGCGTTTAGGACGACGCCCTTCGCGGGGTTGCGGACGGAACAACAATAGCAACACCCAAGAAGGACACCGATGGCGCGGTTCTTGACACTCGCTATCGATGCAGTACCTGCGCCTCAGCTTTTTGCCCGTTCCTGAGGAGGCGGGACGTTCAATTTCACGCCCTGTCTCTTGAGATTGATATTGATTGCCGTCAGCACGTTCGGCGGGCAACCCGGAAAATCATTGGCCGGCTGGTTGCCCAGGTAAGGAAGGTCTTCGACGCCCATTTTGTTTGAGAAGAATCCACTGGCGACACCGTGTGCCAGTGCCGCCTGCCGTCTCACAGGCGCTGGCAGCCAAGACGACAATCCTTCCGCGGAGCTGGACCCCCTTGCGCATCTTCTTGTCATTGAACCGCAGTCCCCCAAGAACTCTCTCGCTTCGCACGGTTTCGAGGGATACAATGCGAACATTCACACCAGCCGGCTGAGCATTCGCTGCTGCGGAAGGGTAATCAAAATGAAATTTCACATCAAAGATTTTCAAGTCCGGGAAGGCGAAAAAGTCAAACTGAAGAAATGCCCCTCGAAGGTGCACCCGCTTTACAAGTCGAAGGAACACTATAAAGAGCTCCTTGCGAACCACATTCAGCGACTGAGTGAGTTGCAACGCCTTCTTTATGCGCACAATCGCTACGCCGTTTTGCTGATTTTTCAGGCCATGGATGCCGCCGGCAAGGACGGCGCCATCGCGCACGTGATGTCGGGCGTCAATCCGCAGGGCTGCGAAGTCTACAGCTTCAAGCATCCCAGCGCCGAGGAGCTAAGACACGATTTCCTGTGGCGCACCACCTGCCGCCTGCCGGAG
>JAJXZM010000420.1 GCA_021780055.1 Acidobacteriota bacterium | reverse complement strand
AGTTCACATCGCCGTTCGCGGAGAAATTGTTTTCCGCATCATAGTTTGTTGAGGTGGGCAGGTTCTGCCCGGGCATCATCCCCATCAGCGCCGTGGCCACTGGGCTGAGGCGGCTGGTGGGAATCACATTCGGACACTCCACAAAGCCGCTTGACAAAGTGACGTCACCGGGCTGTCCGGGCATGCAAAGGGAGTTGAAGGTGGTGGGATCACCCGAGTTGTTGGTGGCAAAGATCTGCGCCCTATTTTTGCCGCTCGCGTCTCCCGTTGTGGGGTCGTAAATGATATCCGGGTTGGGGTTGGTGCTGCCCAGCACAGTTCCCGACGAGCCGGGCAGGTTGCGCAGGTCGCCCTGAATCATGGCCGGGCTGGGAATCGTCTGGTTCGTGTGGGCAAACTGGTAATCGCGGGTCAACTCGAGGTTCGAGAAGAAGAAAAGCTTGTTCTTCTTGATCGGGCCGCCCAGACTCCCACCAAAAAGGTTGTAAACCTCCTTGGGCGTGCGCGTAAGGTGGTCGTGCGCAGCAAAGTATCCGAGCGCCTCCAGGTTGTTGTCGTAGTGATATTCGTAGGCGTCGCCATGGAACTGGTTCGTGCCACTCTTGATTTCCACGCTCGTTGACGAGCCGCCCGCAAAACCCTGGTTGATGTTGTAACTGTTGGTGGTAACGTTGACGGTCTGGATGGCGTCGGAGGAAGGAATATAAGCTGAATCCTCCGGCACCCAGATGTTCCATTGGCTGACGCCGTCAATCACAACGCTGTTCCCAAAGTCGCTGCCGCCGTTCGAAGTGTACGCCAGGGCCAAAGTAGGATTGGTGGGAATCGAGTGCGAAGTGGTAGGAGGCGTAATGCCGGGAACAGCCTGGAGCAGATGCTCAAAATTGTTGCCCGGCGCCAAGGGCACGTTCTCGATTTGAATCGCGGTGATATTGTGGTGAACGTCGGCGCGGGAAGTCTGTAAAAGCGGGGGGGCGCCGGTCACTTGAATGGATTGCGTGATGGCGCCGACCTCGAGCGCCACGTCCACGCGGCCGACGGAGTTGTAGGCCAGCGCGATGCCAGTTCGAGTAAAGGTCTTGAAGCCTGTCGCCCTCACTTGCAGATCATAGGTTCCGGCCGGCAGCGTGGCCGCCGTGTAGCCGCCCGAACTGCTCGTCTTGATGGTGCGCGTCACGTGCGTCTGCTCCTGGGTAAGCGTGATCGCCGCGTTGGGCACGGCCGCACCTGATGGATCAGTAACGGTACCGACCATGCTGCTGTAAAGGACCTGCGCAGCTCCAAATCTTGGAGCGGCCAAAATCATTGCAAAAACGAATGCAGCCCAAGTCAGGCTGCGGAAGAGAGCATATGTTGCCGTTGAACTATTGGAATCGTTCCCAGTCATGTCCAATTTGCCTCCTTAACTAGTCATTTCTCTAACTTTCTTTTAGGAGAATTGTCCCGGATACGGGTGCGGACGTCAGGACACAAGGCCCTTTCCTGAAGACGCTTGCCCTCCCTCACGTCTGCTCAGTTTTCAAATGAGAAATCTAAGAAAAGGTCCCAAAACACCAACGCAATGCAAATTAAACAGCCGAGATATAACAACGGCTTGGAACCTTTGTCAAGATAAATTTCGCGAGATGGTAACCAAAATTTTTCGCGCACGTCTATGGGTTACTTACGAGGAAGATGGAATAATCGGCATCCATTTGAAGAGCAAAGGCATCCTAGTTGTTCTAGAGCAGCGGGGCATGAGCCAAGCGGGTCGGACCAACAGTTCAAAGGGGGGCAACAAAGCCGTGAATCAAGCTCGAAGTATTGCGACGATTCGAGATGTTGCCCGCGACGCAGGGGTTGGAATCGGGACCGTTTCCAGAGTCCTCAATGGGGGCACGCAGGTCAGTCCCGCCACACAAGAACGTGTTGCCCTGGCCATCCGCCGTCTGGATTTCCGGCCAAACGCCCAGGCCCGGCGCATTCACCGTTCCCGCACCGAAATTGTCTGCTTTCTTCTCAGCAACCGGACGTTTCCGAATGCCTTCCACTCCCGGATACTGCAAGGGGTGGAAGACAGCGCGATCGAACTCAAGCAACACGTCCTTTTTTCGGCTATCAGTTATGACGCCAAAACCGCTCCTCACCACATTGAGCTTCCCTCGCTTCTTGAGGAACGTGGGTTGTTTGACGGCCTGATCCTGGCGGGAACCAACCACCCGAATTTCCTAACGCGTATTCAGAAGATGCAGATTCCGTTCGTAGTTTTTGGCAACAATCTTTATGATTTCACGGGTGAAAAGTTCTTTGACCAGGTCGGGTTTGACGGCTTCCGGGGCGAACTGGATGCCGTCCGTTACGTGATCACTCAGGGCCACCGGAACATTGTCTTCGTCGGCGACCAATCTTACCCCTGGGTCCAGAGAAGGCACGGTGCTTTCCTAAAGGCCTGCTATGAGGCCCGGATAAGTCCCAACGTCATTACCACCCCGAAGCAGATTGGGTTTGTGGCCTACGGCGAGTGGGCCTGCAGCGCAATTTTGACCCGAAAACCTTTGCCTTCAGCCGTGGTCGCAGTCAATGACGAAGTCGCCTATGGTCTATGGCGATCATTCCGCCGCCGCGGGATTCAGGTCCCAAACGACATCAGCCTGATTGGCTTTGACGACCGCGAAGAAGCCACTCTGATGGATCCGCCGCTCACGACGGTGCGCGTCCGTAAGGAAGAGATCGGGCAGGTCTGCCTGAGAACCCTGATGGAGCGACTCCGAAATCCGGAGATGGCATTCGTCGAAAAAACGCTCTCTACAGACTTGGTTGTACGCGAAACCGTCAAGAAGCTGTAAGAAGATTCAAGCAAGGAACCTTGAGTTCCAGAGTTTTAGACCACCGCCAGAGCGCGCGATGGTGCCAGCCCGGTCAATTCTGCCAAAACGGCACCGTGATACAGCCACGTGCTCACCACCCCTGACAGCGATCGCTTATTTGTCCAACCGCCCCCACGGAAAGTTTTCCGCCAGGCGCGCTTCGCTCACGGAGCATATTTGATTGCCGCACCCCTCCGATTTGCCTGCGGGTGAAACGGGCAACACGGGTTTTTACATGGATTTAACCAACCCCACGCAACTGCAGGATTCCAGACCGCGTCTATCCCAGAGTAACACCTCTAACTGCCGTGGCGAGGCTCCGAAGCCCCGCGAGGAGACGCACGATGATGACCAACGAGACACGAAGAGCGTTCGGACTGGATAACACCCAACTGCTGAAGTGGAGGGCGGGAGGCCGGGCGCAGAAAACAAAGACCTTCCTGTTGGTGGCAGGAGTTGCCATTATGATCCTGATGGGAATCAAAATGCTCGCCGGCGCGCCGCTTCCACAGTACGGAGGGCAGCAGATGCACAGACCCATGACGCCGGAAGATCAGCTGGCCCGCCTGACCAAACAATTGGATCTGACCGGGGACCAGCAAGCCAAAATCAAGCCGATCATCGAGGAACAGCACAAGCAAATGATGGACCTGCGGCAGGATACTTCCATGTCCCGCGAAGACCGCTTTGCGAAATTCCGCGAAATCAGGGAGAAGTCGTTTGCGAAGATGAAGGAAGTCCTGACGCCTGAGCAGCAAAAGAAGTGGGAAAAGATGCAGGAGATGCGGCGCGACAGACGAGGCGGCAGGATGATGAATGGAGGGTCGCAGCCGCCCCCGCCACAGGAATAAGCCCACTCGTTGCAGAAGTTGCAGGGTTCATCCGATACTCAAGTCGACCGGAGGAATATGAAGATACTTTTGTCTCTTGTTGTTGTCTTACTCCTGGCAAGCGCCCCCGGATGGGCCGTTCTGGGAGAATACGCAAATTCAGTAACCACAGACCAGCAACACATGCGTGCACAGCTCAGCGAAACGGTCCGGCAGGGCTATTCGGTCAAGGAACTTCGATCCGCCGACGGCAAAACCATCAAGGAATATGTTTCGCCGGCCGGGCTGGTTTTCGGTGTCTCCTGGCAAGGTCCCTTTCTGCCTGATTTACAGCAGTTGCTGGGATCGTACTACGGGCAGTTGCAGCAGGCGGTGCAGGCGCAGCGACGGCGGCGCGGGCTGCTGGTAATCCGCACAAAAAACTTCGTTCTGTTCAGCGGAGGGCATATGCGCTCCTTCCACGGGGCCGCATACGCACCAAACCTCCTGCCGGCAAACGTACCAGCGGAGGTGGTGCGGTGAAACTAACGAGACAAGGGTACGCGCAGTTCATTCTCTATTCCCTGCTTGCAGTGGCGGTCCTGGGATTGGCGGGATGCGGCGGCAGCGGTTCCAGCTCCAGTTCAAGCACCAGCCCCACGCCCAGCACCGCAAACAACACGCAGGCCGTGGAAGTCAATAGCGGGCCGGCCAATAATTATGTCAACGGGATCTTCACAACCGTAACCATCTGCGTCCCCGGCTCTTCAACCTGCCAGGACATTCCCAACGTTCTGGTCGACTCAGGGTCCGAGGGCCTGCGCCTGCTTTCGTCCGCTGTCACGCTCTCACTGCCCACCATTACGGATAACAGCAGCAGCAGCAACGTGCTGCAAGAGTGCGTCGGTTTTGCCGACGGTTCCTACGTCTGGGGCCCCGTTGCCTCGGCAGACGTCCAAATGGCCGGAGAAAAAGCGTCCTCGGTTCCGATCCAATTGATCAGCGCTAATCCGTCGTTCCCTGTGCCAAGCGCTTGTGCGGGCGGCGGCGTAAACGACAATACGGTTTCGGCGCTGGGTGCCAACGGCATTCTTGGAATCGGGAATTTCCAGCAGGACTGCGGCGCAACCTGCACCACTTCGACCTCCCCGAACATTTACTACCTTTGCCCCAACTCAGTCTGCCAGAGCACCACGGTCCCTGTTCAGTACCAGCTTCAGAATCCCGTTTGGATGTTCCCGCAGGACAACAACGGGGTGCTGATCTCCCTACCGTCGGTTCCCGACACGGGGGCCCCTAGCGCGTCCGGCTCGCTGATATTCGGCATTGGGACGCAATCTGACAACGCTGTGGGCAGCGCCCAGGTTTACACCACGGACGCCTCCGGAAATTTCCAAAGCGTTTACAATGGCGTCTCCTATTCCAGCAGCTATATTGACAGTGGCTCCAACGCGATCTATTTCCTGGACGCAGCGACGCTCGGCATTTCGGACTGCACCAATTATCCGGGCTGGTATTGTCCCGGGTCAACGCTCAGCTATACAGTTACAAACACCGGCCTGAACGGCGTTTCCAATAACGTCACCTTCAAAATCGCGGACGCCAATACGCTGTTGTCCGCCAACACCCAGAACTGGGCCTTTAACAA
>JAJXZM010000012.1 GCA_021780055.1 Acidobacteriota bacterium | reverse complement strand
AACGCCCGGGCTTTTTTATTGGCGCAATCTTCTTCGGCGTTTTGGTTTGTGGTCAAGGTCTAATACAACGATCTTGCGGGTCAGAGTGTTGCGGTGAATGTGCAAGTCCCTGGCTGCCTTGCACAAGTTTCCGTTATTCTTTTCCAGGATTTTCCTGATAAATCTCTTTTCAAACTCGGAAACAGCGTCCTCATAAAGGATGCCGTGTTCGATCATTTGATCGACGAGAGCGTCAAGCTGGTCTTTCACCGAGCCACTCCGATATTCAATGTTTCGCTTCACCTGCTGAGCGGGCCTGCATGGCTTTCCTGTCGGCTTCGCCCAACACCTTCTTAAATGCGTCAAACCCGGTCAGGAAGCCGTTTCTCATGTTTCTGGGCATTGCCAGGGCGATCACTCTGGAGCCTGTGACGAAATAGGGTGCCAGAACGGACTTTTCCATTGCCGCCTGCTGGATGGCAAACGTCATCATTACCAGCAGCAGAACACAGTCAACCAGCAATCCGCGAGCAAGGCCAAAGATTCCTCCCAGAAAACGGTCGAACCATTGCAATTGCACTTTCCTGATCAATTTTCCTGCAATAACCGCTATCAGTGCCCCGGTCACCATGACGGCGAAGAAGATCAGGATAAAACTGACCCCAAGTGCCACTCCGCGGCTTCGCGTGAAACCCGCCAGCAGAGGAGCCAGACGCTCGTAGTTCAGTGCAGCGATGATCAGCGCCGCGATCGCCGACGCCAGGGAAATCAGTTCTGCGACAAAGCCTTTCCGTATGGCCGTCACGACCGATAAAACAATGATAATGACCAGAACCCAGTCAAGCCAGTTCCAGTGTGCCATGCTGCTCTCGGGCCGTACAGAATCAGGAATCGGAATCCAGAGCTTTTCCAGTCAGTAGCCGGTATGCGTCCCGGTATTTCTGACTGGTCTTTTCGATCACCTCGGGAGGAAGAGGCGGCGGGGGAGGCGTCTTGTCCCAATCGGTTGACTCCAGGTAGTCTCGCACAAACTGCTTGTCAAACGATGGCTGGGACCTTCCGGGCGCATAGCCGTCTTTGGGCCAGAAGCGCGAAGAATCAGGCGTGAGAACTTCGTCGATCAGAATGATATCGTCTCCAAGCTTACCCCATTCAAATTTCGTATCGGCGATGATGATTCCGCGTTCCTCGGCGTACTTTCTTGCCTCCATGTAGACCCGAATGCTCAGGTCTCGAAGCTTTTCAGCAGCGCTGTTTCCGATCTGCTTTGCGGCTTCCTCAAACGAGATGTTTTCGTCGTGGCCTGTTTGGGCTTTGGTGGCCGGTGTAAAAATCGGCTGCTCCAGGCGGCTGGATTCCACAAGCCCCGAGGGCAGCTTGATGCCGCACACCGTGCCGTTCGACCGGTATTCCTTCCACCCTGATCCGGCCAGGTAACCCCTGACCACGCACTCGATGGGGAACGGCTCGGCCTTTTTCACCAGCATTGACCGTCCTTCAAGCTGGTCTGCAAACGCCTGGAGTTCCCTGGGATACTCCGCCAGATTGGCGGTCAGGAAATGCGTCGGCACCAGGTCCTTGAAGCGTTCGAACCAGAAGCAAGAAAGCTGCGTCAGCACCCGCCCCTTGTCTGGTATCGGCTCCTCCATAATTACGTCGAACGCAGAAAGGCGGTCCGTGGCAACTACGAGGAGCTTGTCTTCACCCACCGCGTAAATGTCGCGAACTTTGCCGCGAGATAAGAAAGGTATTCCAGGCAGATTCGTTTCTAGGATGACCAAAGTATTTGTCCCTTGCATATTGGAAGTTGGCAGCAATTAATTTTAAGGCATCGGGAGATCATGTCAATGGGAAAGAGCGGAAGTGCATCCTTCTGCACCTTGCATGGGCCGCCAATGTGGGGCTTGCAATTCATATGCGCGGGGTGTATACAGGCCACAGGATCGTTTGACGACCCTTGGCGAGCCGCATACATCGCATTAGACTCGACGTGTGCCCCACCCGCTTGACAGAATCACCAGCAGTAACCTCACGCCAGGAGGCGTCCATGGGAACCCGCAAACCACATCGCCAAAAAGAAGATTACAAGCTGCGTACCCACTTGATTCACGGAAACTTTGAGAGCAAGAAGTGGGATTATGACCATCACGTTGTGCCGCCGATGTCGCACACGACGGCGTACCGGCTCAGTTCGCTTGAGCGCGGGGCACGAGGTTTTGTGCAATTCGCTTCTGCGGACGAGGCGCTGAGCGGCCACATTCCGATTTACATCTACGACCGGCTGGACGAGCCCACACGCTCGATGCTGGAAGAAAATCTGGCCTACGCCGAAGACGGGGAAATTTGCGTGACCTTCGCGACGGGTATGGCGGGCATCAGCGCTGCCCTCGGCGCGGCCCTGCGGCAGGGACAGGAAATCCTGGCGCACGAGATCATCTACGGCTGCACCTACAGCCTGGTCACCAACTGGCTGCCTCGCTTCGGCGTCCAGACGCGCTTCGCGAATTTTCTCAAACCGGAGTCGCTCGCCGAGAAAATCACGCCCGCCACGCGAGTGCTCTACTTTGAAACTCCCATCAATCCCACCCTGGAGTTGATTGACATCGCTGCTCTCCGCCGTGTGGCAGACCGCGCAAACGAGGGCCGCGAAGAAAGAGATCGCTCGCTGGTGATTGTTGACAACACCTTTGCCACGCCTTACTGTCAGCGCCCTCTCATGCTGGGCGCTGACATCGTGGTGGAAAGTCTCACCAAGGGTCTGGGCGGCTTCGGCACGGATACAGGCGGAGCAGTGATCGCCTCCAAAGACTGGTACAACCTGATCATGCTGTTTCGGAAGGATTTTGGCGGCGTGCTCTCGCCGGGCGCAGCCTGGGACGTCCTTGTCTACGGCCTGCCCACTCTGGCCACACGCATGGTCAATATGCAGAAGACGGCGCAGCATGTGGCGGACTTTCTGTCAAAGCATCCCAAGGTGGCAAGCGTCAGCTACCCGGGAATAGAGGGCTTTCCGCAGAAGGACCTGGCGAGGCGGCAGATGATTAATCCTGAGGGCAAATTCGCCCCGGGCAGCATGCTCTACTTCGTGCTCAAAAGCGGGGAGAGCGGGCAGACTCGTGCCGAAAAACTGGTGGATTACCTGGCGGAGCATGCCTATTCCATTACCCTTGCGGTGAGCCTGGGACAGATCAAGACCCTCGTCGAGCATCCGTTTTCAATGACTCATTCGGCGCTGCCCGACGAGCAGAAGCGCGCCTTCGGAATGCACCAGGAAGGCATCCGGCTCTCCATCGGTCTGGAAGACTGGCACGACATCATCCGCGACCTGGAAATCGCTCTCGAAAAAGTGTAAGCATACCGCGGCAACAAAAAGAATGATACGGCAGCCAGTATGACTTGCCCAAGGTACGGTACCATGATGAACGAGAGAGTTTGTATCTGCACCGGCATCGTATGAGCCGAACGGCAGGATCTATTTCGGACCAATTTGGGAGGACGTTGAAATGTCAGAAGTTACCGACCCACAGGTGGAGCTAGGAATAAAGGAAAGCTACGAAGCTTTCAAGAAGAAGGGACTCAAACTCAACTTGACGCGCGGAAAACCCGGTGCTGACCAACTGGATCTGAGCCGCGAGTTGCTTTCGCTTCCCGGCCAGGGCGACTACCGCTCCGAGAACGGGACAGATTGCCGCAATTACGGCATTCTCCAGGGAATACCGGAAGCACGGCAGTTATTTTCGGGCATGATGGGCGCGCCAGCCGAGCAGGTGGTGGTGGCCAATAACTCAAGCCTGGCGTTGATGCACGATATCGTCACTCAGGCGCTGCTGAAAGGAACCTGCGACAGCGACGTGCCCTGGGGGAAGCAAGGGGACATATCTTTTCTTTGTCCGGTGCCGGGCTATGACCGGCATTTCACGATTTGTGAGGTGTACGGCATTCGAATGGTCTCGGTGCCGATGATGGAGAATGGCCCTGACTTGGACGAGGCCGAGCGATGGGTTGCAGATGACGCTTCCATCAAGGGAATGTGGTGCGTCCCGAAGTACAGCAATCCCACCGGTACGATCTATTCCGATGAAGTGGTGGAGCGGCTGGCAGCAATGAAGACCGCCGCGCCTGATTTTCGCCTGTTTTGGGATAACGCCTATGGTGTGCACCACCTGACGGAGGAGCGGATCGAAATTGCCAACATCCTTGAGCGGTGCGCTCAGCATGGGCATGTGAACCGGCCCCTGGTGTTTGCTTCGACTTCGAAGATCACCCTGGCTGGTGCGGGCCTCGCGATGTTTGCTTCCTCGGCTGACAACATCAGCTGGTACCTGAAACGGGTGTCGGCACGGTCAATCGGTCCCAACAAAATTAACCAGTTAGCGCACGTGCGGTTCCTGAAGAACCATGTAGGAATTCTCGCGTTGATGGAGAAGCACCGGAAGCTGATCGCTCCGAAGTTTGAAAAGGTGCTCGAGATCTTTGAGGCAAAGCTCTCAGGCCTGGCCGACGTGAGTTGGACGGCGCCAAAAGGAGGATACTTCATCACCCTCTATGTGCCCAAGGGTTGCGCGAAGCGCGTGGTTGCGCTGGCGAGGGAAGCCGGGGTCGAACTGACTCCAGCGGGCGCGACTCACCCCTATCGAATGGATCCTGACGACCGCGCGATCCGTGTCGCTCCGACTTTCCCTGACCTGAGCGAGGTTGCGCAAGCCACAGAAGGCGTGGCATTGTGCGTTCAGCTCGCAGTGGCCGAGAAGATGGCTGAGTCTAAGCGATAGTCCGATGCAGTGAGGATCGCCCCATGCTCATCATTCATGTCCATGTTTCCGTCAGGCCAGAGTTCATCGAAGCGTTCAAGGAGGCGACCCTGGAAAACGCCCGCAAAAGCGTGAAGGAACAGGGAATCGCTCGATTCGACGTGATTCAGCAGGCCGATGACCCTTCACGCTTCGTGCTCGTGGAGGTCTACCGCACGAGCGAAGCTCCGGCCCGCCACAAGAAAACCAGTCATTACCAGGCCTGGCGCGATAGGGTCGCCCCGATGATGACGGAGGCGCGAACCAGCATAAGATACGCTAACCTCTTCCCTCCTGATGCCGACTGGTAAAGAGCCATGCGCTTCGAATTCGCCACTGCATCGCGTATTGTCTTCGGGTTCGGAGCCGTGCGCGAAGTCGCGCCGGCCGCAAGCAAGCTGGGAACCCATGCATTGCTGGTGACCGGCCGCTCAACCGGGCGTGCCACGCCGCTGGCTGTAGACCTCCGGACCTCCGGCCTCGCGCTTTCCATGTTTGCCGTGGAGGGCGAGCCTACGCTTGAGATGATTCGCCGTGGGAACAACCTGG
>JAJXZM010000057.1 GCA_021780055.1 Acidobacteriota bacterium | reverse complement strand
TTCCACTACGCGGTGCTTTACCGCAACCTTGGCGTTTACGCATGGCGCGTGCAGAACGATCCGGCAGCCGCTGCGGAGTACTACGCCAGCGCCATCAAACAGGCGCCCCATGACTTCCGTCTCTATGTGGCCCTTGATGAGATTTATACCCAGTCGGGGAAAACGAGCTATCGCGAAAAATTGTTTGCCAATGCGCCCGTGGACGTTCTCGGTCATGACACCGTGCGCGCGCGCCGGGTGCTTCTGAATGTTGAGGAGCGGCGGTACGATCAGGCGCTGGACGCCTTAAAAGGACACAATTTCAGGCCCTGGGAGGGCGGTCGCATCATGCGCCAGTTGTTTGTGATGGCCAACCTGGAAAAGGGCCGCCAGTCGCTGGCTGCGGGTAACTTCAAGGCGGCGGAGGAATCCTTCCGTGCGGGTCTTGAATACCCGGAGAACCTGGGTGTCGGCAAGCCTCAGCATCCCCAGGATGAGGAAGCGCTTTACTGGCTGGGACGGGCCCTTGAGGCCCAGGGCGAAAAGGCTGCAGCGCAACGTGCCTGGCAAGAGGCCGTTGCCGAAATGCGCGCGGCTCAGGATGAATCGGAAGAAGGCGGCGGAGGTGGTTCTTCGAGGTTTTACGCCGCGCTGGCGATTGAGCGTCTGGGTCACGCCGATGAGGCCGCAGGGATTCTGGACGGACTTGCGGGCCGGCTTCGGAAGGGCCACGGATCAGCATATAACTATTATCTTGCAGGGCTGGTTGAGAATTACCGCAAGCAGGACGCCGAGGCAACGGCGTCTTTCCGTCGCGCGCTTGAACTGGACCCCGAGCTCTGGCAGGCGCGTCTGGAACTTCAGCGGGAAGGCACTACCAGGTAATTTGCAAGTCCAGGAACAACATCAATTCAATTGAGGCTGCACACACCATGCGAGTTACAAAATGGCAGGGAAAGCCTGTCGCAAACACCAATGGGGAAAAACGTTCGCTCTGCCGGGCTGCCCTTGGGGCTGTCACTTTTTTTCTTGGAGTGATTATTCTTGCTGCGGTCACGAATGCGCAGCCGGGGGTTGCAGCCGCCAGAGCGGCGCAGCAGCGCGCGACTACCATTCACAAGCCCGGCCCGGTTTACGTGATTCTCTGGTTTGACACGGAGGATTACGTGCTGCCACAGAGCGACGACGCTGCCAAACGCATTGCCGAATTCCTGACGTCGCAGGGCATTCAGGCCACGTTCAAAGTTGTTGGAGAAAAAGCGAGGACGCTGGAACGCCGTCATAGGGAGGATGTGATTGCAGCGCTTAACAAGCACGCGATTGCATATCACTCGAATTTCCATAGCTGGCGCGTGAGCCCAGCGGAATACGAAGATCCTCTCGACTGGCAGGATGGCGTGCAGGAATTCATCCGGCGCGAGCAACCCGGCATTGATGACATTCGCCGGATTTTTGGCAGGATGCCGACCGCCTATGGCCAGCCGGGCAGTTCCTGGTGTCCGGAAGCGCAGCCCGCTCTCAGGGAGATGGGAATCCACGTTTACCTTGATGACGGCGATCAGGTGGGTCTTGACGGCAAGCCCTTCTGGTACGGAGGGATCCTCAACATTTACGACATGAAATACATTGACGACTTCAGGCCGAACGATGACTGGACGAATGTTGCGGAAGTGGAGGCCAATTTCAAAAAGGCTTATTCCGCCCTGAGCGAAAGCGGCGGAGGGTTGATCAGCATCTATTTCCACCCCTGTGAGTTCATCCACAAAGAGTTCTGGGACGCGGTGAATTTTTCCAAGGGGGCAGAGCCGGCCCGTGCAGATTGGAAGTTGCCGCCCATGAAATCTCCGGAGGAACAGGCGCGGTCGTTTGCGTTTCTGGAGAAGTTTGTTGAGTACATGAAGACGCTCCCCGTGCAATTTGTTACTGCGCCGGAAACCTTGAATCTTTACCCCGACGCGGCGCAGACGCGGCCTTTTTCAAGGCAAGATCTGTCTGATATTGCGCGCAACGTTCAGCCCGCGGTGTCATTTCAGGTTTACAAGGATTATGACCTTTCGGCCAGCGAGGTTCTATGGCTGCTGAACACTTACGTGTCGCGAGTGATTCAGAAAGGGCCGAGCGAGTTCATTGAGCTCAACGGAACGCCGCTGGGACCGAGTTCGGACGGCGCCGGGGTGCAAATGGGCAATGAGACAAAAGTCCCGTGGTACCAGTTCAAGTGGGCCGTGCAGGATGTTGAGAACGCGCTTGACACACATGCGCAGGTCCCGACGGTTGTATGGATTGGCGGGGATCCCTACCCGCCGGCTACATACCTCGTTGCACTGGCGCATGTCGCCGGGGACCTGCTGGATGGCCGGCAGCCTCCTCAGGAGGTATCGCTTGTCCCCGCCCAACTGGACGCGGCAAAGTACGTGACCACGAATACCCGCGAGACATTTAACTGGCCTATCTTTCGCCCCGGATTTAATGGAAAGCATTTGCTGGACCTTGCGCGGCTGCAAGCCTGGACCTTGAAGCCAGCACAACTTGCACCTGCGAATGGTCCAGAGGCAAATGGGAAGGCACGATAGAAATAGGCGGAACGCCGGTGCTTGTCAGAGCATTGCGAACACGCTCAGGAGTGTGCCCAATACAGCCAAACACGCAGGCGCTCATTATTGACAGCAACTAAAGCTTCTAGTACGCTGACTTAATACTAATAGCGTCTAAAATGACGTATGGAGTGGACTATGTCTTGGACAAAAAAGACTGTCAGCCTTGGAACTATCTGGGCCATGTTTCTGGCCGGCGGCATTCTGCTGAACGGGCGCCCGGCAACCGCGGCCCAGCAGGCCGCAAAACCTTCCCCCCAATCTGCCGCGCCGGTTGAGGCGCCGTTTAATGAGGAAGAATTGATCAAGCTCATTAAGCATAACAAGAGCCACCTCGAGAAGGTGGCTGATGCGGTTAAGACCCGTGGCACCGATTTTGAATTTACCCCGGACGTTCTAAAGAAGCTGTCCAAGGCGGGCGCTAACGAGCAATTGATTACCTACATGAAGCAGTTCACTCCCTCCGCGAGGGCTGCGTTGAAATCAAAGGTCGGAACGGCGGAAGTGAGTGCTGAAGAGGGTGAGGCTTACAACAAGCTGAAAAGTGAAACGAGCCCTGACGCGGTCATCAAGGATGCCGATGAATACACCGCGAAATATCCCAAGAGTCCCCTTCTGACTTATATTTATGCTCTTGAAGCAGGCGCCTACCAGCAGAAGAACGACGCCGAAAACGTCGTGAAATACGGTGAGATGAGCCTGGACCTTGACCCTAATAACCTGATCAGTCTGTTGATGGTTTCGAGCGTTCTGCCGCAGCCGCAAATGCTCAGTAATATCAGCGATACCGAAAAGGAAAAAAGGCTGACTGCGGCGGCTGATTACGCACAGAAAGCCTTGAAAGAGATTGACCAGCTTCCGAAGCAGCCCAACGAAACGGACGCCGCGTATCAGAAACGGAAGGACCAGATTGCTGCCGGTGCTTATGCCTCACTCGGCATGGTGCATCTCGAGCGTGCGCAAATGGCGCTTGTGGGACTGGACCCGGGCGAACTCGCAAAGGCCGAGGAGAGCTATAAATCCGCCATCACAAAATCAACTCCCCCGAACCCGGCCGACTACTACCGACTGGGAGAAGCCCTCCGAGGGCAAAACAAGTTAGATGAAGCGATTGCAGCCTTTTCCAAGGCCGCACAACTGGCTCCGGGAACCGTTTTCGAGCAGCTTGCGAACCAGCAGGTCCAGGCATTGAAGAAAGCCCAAGCTCCACAGCCCAAAGCTGCGGCTAAGCCGTAAGCCGAGGGGATGATCCGTCCGGCCAGAAAAATCAAATCGGGTGCTTTAATCCAGTCCCTGCCGGGCAACAGATTTTTCCGGAGTGCATCACTGTAGCATGGTGCAACCTTCCTTTGACAGACTGGAAAAGCGTATCGGGTACCAGTTCCAGAAAAAGGGTCTGCTGATTGAGGCCCTTACCCACTCCTCATACGCCCAGGAGGTTTCCCAACCGGTAAGTGACAACGAACGGATGGAATTCCTGGGCGACGCCGTGTTAAACCTTGCCGTTACAGTGCGGTTGACCGAAGCCTTTCCCGACTACGACGAAGGCAAACTATCGCTTGCCCGTTCGGGTCTGGTGGCTGCAAATCACCTGGCCAAAGTGGCGGCGGGCCTGGAACTTGGCGAGTATTTGCGCCTGAGCCCGTCGGAGGAAAAAAGCGGTGGAAGAAACAAGCCGGGGATTCTGGCGGACGCGCTGGAAGCCCTGCTGGCCGCCATTTTCCGCGACGGAGGACTGGAGCCTGCAACAGCTTTCGTTGAACAGATGGTCCTTCCGCCGGAACTTTCCTCGCACGTAAACGGCCTTCTGGCAACGAACTATAAAGGCGCGCTCCAGGAACGCCTTCAGGCTGAACGCCAGCCTGCCGCCCACTACCGGGTGGTCGAAGAAGACGGTCTGGAGCACGAAAAAACGTTTACAGTGGAAGTGAAGGCCGGAGACGGAGTAGTGGCCCGGGGCCGCGGAGGCAGCAAGAAGGCCGCCCAACAGCAAGCCGCTAAACGCGCCCTGGAGATACTGGCGGCGAAGGTGGAGACAGATGGGTGATTCCTACCGGAAATCGTCTTTCCGTGACACGTTTGAGTCGTTGATCGTCACGGTCATCCTCGCAATCTTTGGAACCACTTTTGTGGTGCAGGCGTTTAAAATCCCGACCGGCTCGATGGAAGATACGCTCCTGATCGGCGACCACCTTCTGGTAAACAAATTCGCTTTTGCGTATCCGCAGGGGCCTCTGGCGCGTTTTCTCCCTTACAGGAAAATCCACCGCGGAGATGTTGTAGTTTTTAAGTATCCGGGCAACCCTGTTGACGCCCAGGAACCGGGAGAGCATTTTGTAAAAAGAGTGATCGGGCTTCCGGGTGACAGTGTCCGCGTTTTTCACCGCCAGGTGTTCGTCAACGGGAAGTTGATGCCGGAACCCTTTGTGCGCAACAGCCATCCCACTGAGTTGCGCCCGGGTGATGATTTTCCTCCCCTTTCATGGGATGAGATGGAAGGCGCAACTTCATCGTGGCAAGCCGAGTATCAAAATTACGTGAAGGACGGACAGATTGTCGTGCCGCCAAACAAATATTTTGTGATGGGCGACAATCGCGAGGAGAGCTGGGACAGCCGGTTCTGGGGATTTGTCCCGCGGAAGCTGATTTCCGGCCGGCCGCTGATCATCTATTGGTCCTTCGAAACGCCGCCGGACCAATACGAGCAGACGGGCCTGAGTGACCGGCTCCAGCAGATCGGAAGCATGCTGACGCATTTCTTTACCCG
>JAJXZM010000344.1 GCA_021780055.1 Acidobacteriota bacterium | reverse complement strand
TGGCGCTTTTGGCCTGGCGTTGGTTGTTATTCCGTTCTGGGCATTTGGGGGCACGGTTGGAGTTCTGGCCGCTGGCGCCTTTCTAATGCAGATGGGCGTGCAGGGTGCGTGGGGAATTATCCCGGCCCATCTCAGCGAACTGTCGCCTGATTCGGTCCGTGGTCTTCTGCCGGGCCTTTCGTATCATCTGGGGATTCTGATCGCGTCACCGACAAACACAATCGAATATGCTCTGCGGGACCGGGTGGGCTATGCCTGGGCGATGGCGGGATTTGAGATAGCTGTCATCGTGATCGGCGGCATCGTTATCGCTCTTGGCCGTGAGCAGAAGGGCAAGGACTTTCTTGCACCCGATGGAAACACTTCCTGAAGAATTGCGATAAACAGCGGATTTAAACCCGCCATCCGGTCGGTGCTGCATTCTATCGGGTTCGCATGGGGAAGGCAGGCGATTCCGCCGGGTTTTGCCGTGGGATTTCTTTACCTACGACCGAAGAATGACTACGCCTTCACCAGTTCAAAGAGGGTGATTTCGGGCGGGGCATCAAAACGGATGGGAACGGCAATGGTTCCGATTCCGCGATTGACGTAAAGCTGGCCGCCGGGTTTCTGAAAGTGGCCCCGGACGTATGGCGTCATCATGCGGGCAATCGAAAGGTCCGGGCTGATGGAATCAAGAGAGATCTGCCCGCCGTGCGTGTGGCCAGCGAGGCTCAAGTCGATCCCAAGTTCCGCAGCGCGGTCGAAGGTGTTGGGGTTGTGGCTGAGCAGAATGTTGACCTGATCGGGCCGGATAAGATCGGCAGCTCTATCCAGATATTGCCGGATAGGATGGTTCATGCGGTAGCCCCAATGCCGCCGGGACTCATAGTCCACGCCGATCAGATTCAGGCTTTCTTCGCCTGACTGGATGGGCGCGTTTTCATACCGCAGAATCCGGATGTTGCGCTGGGAAAAGAGCGCGGTAATGGACGCTTCGGTGTGCGTCATGATTTCGTGGTTGCCAAGACACCCATAAATGCCGAAGGGGGCCTTCAACCCGCTCAGTGAATCGACGGCCGCTTCCTGCGTATCGGGATCCCACGTGATGTAGTCTCCGGTCAGCAGAATCAGGTCCGGCTTCAGCGCGTTGGTCATATCTACGACATGCCGAACGTCGGAAGATGGCATGAACGGCCCGATGTGAATATCCGACAACTGCGCGATGCGGAACCCGTGGAATTCCCTGGGAAGCCGCGGCAGCTTCATGCGGACGAATGATTTTTCAAACTCGACACGGCCAAAGATAAACCCGTAACCGCAGGCAGCAAGGGGAACCATGCCCGCGGCGCCTGCCGTATGGGAAAGGAACTTTCGTCGTGCCAGGGAGAACGAAGGGTCCGTATCGTCTTTGCCGACGTTCTTTTCCCGTTTCAGCCTATCCACACCGCTCCAAAGAAAATTGGTTGCCACAAAGGGAATTGCCAGGACAAAGCCGGCGACCGAACCGAAGGCCCACCATTGCACCGGGGCTTGAAGAAGGGCAATCTTCAGCGTCATGCTGGTAGCGGCCACATCCCGGGCCGACATGAAGTTGTAGACGAGCAGAAAGATGTAGACGGCCGCGCCAACAACAGCCAGCACGCGGCGAAGGGTTCTGTTGGGGATCAGCCTTGAGCCGAACTTGCGTATTTGAAACACCCAGAAGACCTGGCTGGCGAAAAACAACCAAACGAAGACCAGAAAGAACAAATGTCGTCCCATGTCGCCCCACAAAAACTACTTTCTAGGATGTTGGTTTTTGCCGCACTTTGTCAAGTTTGATTGCGTCTTGTCCCAGGCAGTTGCTTGACTTCATAACCGAATTCCCTTACGTTGTAGCACTTCCGGTCGTGTGTGGTCAGTGGGCGGCTTCAGGATTTTTATTGCCCTGCGCGGGTTTTCAGGGGTTGACTGTTTCCACCAGGAATCGAAGCGCGATAGAATGAACTGATTATGCGAGCAGGAAATGAGGTCGCTGTTGCGGATAATATTGCGTTCACTTACTCGACGGCGGATGGAGGCTATGCTGCGCGTCAGGCGCAGGATGATGGTTTCTGATGGCAAATAATTCTCCCAAGGTTGCACTCTTCATCACCTGTCTGGGTGACCAGTTCTATCCGCAGGTGGGCGAATCGGTTGTAAGAATCCTGCAGCGTGCAGGCGCCACTGTTACTTTTGATCCTGCGCAGACCTGCTGTGGCCAGCCGGCCTTCAACACCGGTTATCGTGACGAAGCGCGCGAGGTTGCCACTCGCAATCTCGATCTGTTTGAGGATGCTGACTACGTCGTGGCGCCGTCGGGTTCCTGCTCGACGATGTTCCGCGTTTTCTATCCGGAACTGTTTGAGAATGAGCCGGAGCTGCTGCAGAAAGCTGAGCGCCTTCGGGAGCGCTTTTATGAGTTCTCGGAGTTTCTGGTCAAAGTAATGAAGGTGGAAGACGTCGGCGCAAGTTTCCCACACCGGGTCGCCTATCATGATTCCTGCCACCTGCTGCGGGAACTGGGTGTTGAGGCGGAACCACGCAAATTGATCAAAGCCGTCAAAGGTCTTGAACTCGTCGATTTGCAGGACAACAAGGTCTGCTGCGGTTTTGGCGGAACGTTTTCCGTGAAGTTTCCTGAAGTTTCCGTGTCGATGGCGCGGGATAAGCTTCGAGCGGCCGCCGACGCCGGAGTCGAATATCTGGTGGCGAACGACGCCGGCTGCCTGCTGCACCTGGCCGGCTACATCCATCGGGAGAAATTGCCGATTCAAACCCTGCACCTTGCGGAATTACTGGAAAAACACGAATGAGCGAAACAGGAGTTCACAGTTCGGCTATCCATGAACGGGCCCACACGGCCCTAGGCGACGCGCATCTTCAGGAGGCGTATCGATCTTCCACGCTTCGGCTTTACTCGCACCGGCTGCATGCGATCGAACAGGTCCCGGGGTTTGAGGCGCTGCGCCAATGTGCGCGCGAGCTGAAGTGCGAGGTGATGAATCACCTGGATTATTACCTTGCCCAATTTGCGGACAACGTGGAGCGCCAGGGCGGCAAGGTCCATTGGGCCCGAACCGGCAATCAAGCATGCGACATCGTCAAAGAGATTGTCAAAGGCGCCGGAGCAACGGAGGTGGTCAAGGGCAAGAGCATGGTGGGCGAGGAAATTGAGCTGAACCATGCGCTGGGGGCTGCCGGCATCGAGGCCATCGAAAGCGACTTGGGCGAGATGATCGTCCAGCTTTCCGGGGAGCGTCCAGCCCACATTGTTGCGCCGGCCATGCACAAGACGCGCCACGATGTTTCTGATCTTTTTTCTGAAAAACTCCACTCCGAGCGGACCGAAGATCCCGAGCAGCTTACGGCTATTGCGCGGAAGGCTTTGCGCGCGAAATTTGCCAAGGCGGGCGTGGGCATGAGCGGGGCCAATTTCGCAGTGGCGGAAACGGGCAGCGTGGTTACGATCGAAAACGAAGGCAACATCCGCCTTTGCACCACGGCCCCCCGCGTCCACATTGCTTTGGTTGGAATTGAAAAGATCATTCCCCGGTTTAATGACCTGGGCGTGTTCCTACGGCTGCTGGGCCGCTCTGCAACCGGGCAGAAGTTGACATCCTACACTTCCATTCTGACCGGGCCGCGCCGCCCAGGCGAAGACGGTCCGGACGAGATGCACGTGGTGCTGATCGACAACGGACGCACCGGAAC
This sequence comes from Acidobacteriota bacterium, assembly GCA_021780055.1. Next base: position 1,641 of record JAJXZM010000344.1, on the reverse strand, counting down.
GCTGGCTGACGAAAAGATGCGCGAGGCCCTTTATTGCATCCGTTGCGGGGCATGCCTCAACACCTGTCCGGTCTACCGAAAGATCGGTGGCCACGCCTACGGATGGGTTTACAGCGGCCCGATCGGCGCACTCATCACCCCGCAGTTTGTGGGGCTGAACCAGGCCCGGGAGCTTCCTTTTGCGTCCTCGTTATGCGGCGCGTGCCGTGAAGTCTGTCCGGTGAAGATCAACATTCCGGACCTTTTGCTGCATTTGCGCGGCCAGGCGCAGGCGCAGGCTCCGGCAGAGCCCCACTTTGGTGAGATTGTTTCAGAAGGGAAAGGCATGCGAATGTGGGCCTGGGCGATGAAGCATCCCTGGGTCTATTCGCTGGGAGGCGCCGCTGTCCGATTTGGAACCCGCTGGCTGCCCGCGGCGGGCGAGAGCGGCGGGCGAAAGTGGGTCTCGCGGCTTCCATTCTTTCCTTTTTCAAATTGGACACGGGGACGCGATTTTCCCGTGCCCGATGCCGTGCCGTTCCGCAAACGGTGGGAAAAACAGTTCCGCTAGGTTGGGTCCGACAAACCTTCCTGGCAATCTTCAGGTTGAGGTGTAGGAATGCACACATCCAAGGAATTGCTGCGGTTTGTCCTGGTTTCAATAACCATCTCAATTGCCAGTCTCCTATCGATCACTCCTGCCGGTGCGCAGAGTAGCGCGGAAGCTCCCTTCCATTTGCGCTGCGAGTACCTCACGAACCCGACAGGGATTGACGTGCGCCAGCCGCGCTTCCAGTGGACGCTGGGCGACTCCGGCCGGGCGGTGATGCAGATGGCCTACCAGGTGCTTGTCGCATCAACCCCCGCAAACCTGGCAGGCGACCGCGGAGACGTGTGGGACAGCGGGAAAGTCGTGTCCGGGGACTCGACCCAGGTGGTCTACAGCGGGAAGCCGCTCATAAGCGGACACACCTATTATTGGAAGGGCCGCGTCTGGGAGAACAACGGAAATGCCGGCGCTTACAGCCGCCCCGCAAAGTTTGGAATGGGTTTGCTGGAGCGGTCTGACTGGAAAGGCCAGTGGATCGGCGGGGATGGCCTGCTGCGCAAGGAATTTACCCTGCCGGGCAACGTGGTTCGCGCCCGCGCCTACGTGACGGCGCTGGGCTACTATGAGTTGCACATCAACGGCAAAAAGATCGGCGACAAAGTACTCGATCCTGCGTGGACGGTTTACCCGAAGCGCGTGCTTTACTCCACCTACGACGTCACCTCTGCGCTGAAAGACGGCGCGAATGCCGTGGGCGTGATGCTGGGCGGCGGCTGGGCAACACAGGAAACAGGCGACGCTCCTTATTACAAGGTCCCGGCGCTCCTGTTCCAGATGAATATCGAGCTGGCGGATGGGAAAACGGTAAGCATCTCAAGCGACACCTCGTGGAAAACTTCCGCCGGGCCCATCGTGAGCGACAGCGTTTATAACGGAGAGATTTATGACGCGCGGCTCGAAAAACCGGGCTGGGACAAACCGGGCTTTAATGATTCCGGCTGGGCGCCGGCCCGGCAGGAGCAGGGCACCTCGGGCGCTATTTCAGCAGAAATGATGCCGCCCATTCGCGTGGTGGACACGCTGGTTCCGCGCTCCATGACGAACCCTGAGCC
>JAJXZM010000270.1 GCA_021780055.1 Acidobacteriota bacterium | reverse complement strand
CATGACACTCCAATTCAGTTCACCGTAGCACTTCCGCCTGAGGTCACAAACAGGCCCATGCAGTTGCACTGTGAGGGCCGTGTTGTTCGCGGGCACAAGGGTCATGCTGCGGCCGGATTGGGCGTGGTGATAGACGATTATCAATTAACCGCAATAAAGGGATCTCTGTAGTTCCCGGCTCTGCGCCGGTCAACGCTCGTCGTACAAAATGGAAAGGGGTGGGCTATTTTCCAACGGCGCAATTCCCATCCCCAACAGAACAGAGGGCCGGAGATCATGGCGGCTGCTTCACCTATTGCAAAAAGTGCATCGAGGCGGCTCGATTCTTCCGGAGCAAGGATGCATGCGAAGAGACAGTTGAATAACAAAGCCAGAATCAGAATCTTGATTGCAGACGGCGAAGGGGTCTTCCGGCTCGGGCTCAAGAAGCTTTTCAGCGTTGAAGATGACCTCCGGGTTGTGGCCCAGGCAGAAAACTCGTATCAACTGGTGGCCATGGCAAAATCCTTCCGGCCGGATCTTGCGATCGTCCAAAAAGAGATTGCGATTAATGGGTTCGATGGCCTCCTCGGACAAATTCGCCGGGACTCTCCTGACTGCAAGGTTGTTGTTACAGGTTCGAAACTGTCGATTGCAGAGAAGAACATATTTGCCGGTGGCGGGATTTCTGGAGTGATTCCAAGGGCGGCCTCGCTGGAAGTCTTTGTCGAAAATGTACGGAAGGTCATCAACGGGGAACCGATCCAGACGTCACAACACGAAGACGGCGAAGAAAGTGCTCCGGGATTTGTCCGTCCGAACCGCCCGGTGGAAACCCTTACTCCGAGGGAAAAAGCAATCATCAGTTGTCTCACGCAGGGCTGGCGAAATCGCGACATTGCAAACCACTTGACGATCACCGAACAAACCGTCAAGAACCATCTTCGGTCGATTTATGACAAGGTTGGTGTTTCGGACCGGCTGGAACTTGTGCTTTATGCCATCCATCAGAGGCTTGAACTACCTCCTGTTAATTCAAACACATAGCAAGCATGGTTGGTCCGGAATTGAAAAGATACCCGGTTTCCTCACACAGCGGCCCCTCGGAACCCTTTGCACCCCACGACCTCAAGCTGTAACCTGAACTGTCGGTAGTCCGTAACTTAACATGAAATGAAAATCGAACTTGGCCTTACGAAATTTCCTGTGCTAAGATTCGGTTCGATCCAGTTTTCCCCTCGTGGCAGGGTCGGTCAGGCTGTTTTTAGCAGGCAATTTTTGACTATTGCGTTGACAAGAAGGCACTTGCTATTGACAAACGCAAGCGCGTTTCAGATCATCATAGTTTTGAGTGCAGATTTTCAGTCACTTTACGGTGATGAGCTATGTGTTTGCGGCGTTTAAGCATAGAATGTATAGTTATTTTGTTCAATGGCTTAAATTGCATCTACTAATGTAACACATAAATAATCACAGGTTCGGATACTAGCAGAAGTGGGCGGGGCAGAGGCGACGAATGCCGGACACAATCGCCAATATTTCCGCGGAAGTTTCCAGCTTTCTGGATTATGCTGCGGTCGAAAAAGGACTAGCCTCTAACAGCATCGCAAGCTACGGGCGTGATCTGAACAAGTTCGCCGTTTATCTTCACAAGTCAGGTCTGGCACTTGAGAAGGTCCGGCATGATGATATCCGAAAATTCCTGGAAGGCCTTTACAGGCAAGGCCTTAGCGCCCGATCCGCGGCGAGGCAACTGGCGGCGGTTCGGCACTTTTTCCGTTTCCTGGTCAAAGAAGGCCGACTTTCCACCGATCCCGCCCACGAAGTCGAAACCCCTCATCTGTCGCACTCCCTTCCCAAGTACTTGAATTTTCAAGAGGTTGAGCTCCTACTGGCACAACCGGATTCATCCACCCCCACGAGCCTTCGGGACCGTGCCATGCTGGAACTTCTTTATGCCACCGGAATGCGGGTTTCTGAGCTTCTGAGCATACGGTGGGAGGACTTTGAGCCGAATCTAGGCGTTGTTCGTTGCCTGGGCAAGGGAAACAAAGAGCGGCTGATCCCCGTAGGGAAGTCAGCGCTGCGAGCCGTGGAAGCTTATCTCCGGCAAGGGAGAGCGTTTTTCACAAAACAGCCGGGCGTTCCATATCTTTTTCTGAACCAGCGGGGCGGCCGGCTATCACGTGTAGGGTTCTGGAAAATTTTGTCGGCTTACGGTCGCCGGGCAGGAATTCGTATTTCGTTGGCCCCACACATGGTTCGGCATTCATTTGCCACTCATTTGCTTGAGAGAGGCGCCGACCTCCGGTCAATCCAGACCATGCTGGGGCATAGTGACATTTCTACGACCCAGATCTATACCCATGTACTTAAGGAGCGGTTGCGACAAGTCTATCAAAATCACCATCCGCGGGCCTGAAAATTGGATTGCGTCGTGGCTCGCCTGATAGGAAAACATGACCGACTATAACTTCCTGATGGAGAGCCGGCTCTCACCCGCCCAGTTTCAGCTTGTCAATGAACTTAGCCGGATCGCCTACCGGGAAGGCATCAATCTCTACCTGGTGGGCGGGGCGGTGCGCGACATGACCTTTGGCCAGGCCATTGTCCGCGATTTGGATTTTGCCGCCGAAGGCGACTTTCAGAAAATACTCCGGCACATGCTTCCTGGCAAAACGAAAGCTGTGGGGGCCGGCAAGAAGGGGCCGGCATGGGCCACCAGCACCCTGGAAGTTGTCAATTCACGGATTGACCAGCGTCGTGGGTCGGCGGAGTTACAGTTCAGCAACGGTGTTCGCGCTGAAGTGTCCAGGTGCCGTCAGGAAATCGCATCCAAGCCAGGAAAGCGCCCGGAATTACTACCCGCAATGATTTTTGACGATCTGAAGGGGCGCGACTTCGCCTTCAATGCCATGGCGATTTCCTTGCATCCGAATTCCCGGGGCCTTCTTCTGGATCCCAAGAATGGGGTTGGGGATATCGAAAGGCAGGAAATTCGTGCCCTCTATTCGCGGAGCTTCTGGGACGACCCCGTACGGATATATCGGCTGTTTCGGCTGGGCCTTCGCTTTGGGTTTAAGTCTGACGAGAAGACACAGCGGTGGCTGGATGCCGCTTTGGAAGAAGGAATCTGGGCCAACCTGCAACCGGACAGGCAGGGGCAGGAACTAGAGGCCGTGTTGCGAGAGGAAAACCCCGACCGTGTTCTCAAGTTGTATGAGGACCGCGGCATTCTGGGAGGACTGGACCGTGGCCTTACACGGATTGCCTATGATCGCTTCCGGAAGATCAACGCGCTGGCCAGGAAGTTTCCCGCAGAAGACATGTTCCTGTTGAACTTTGATTGTCTTGCATCCAAATTGAGCGGTGCCCAGAAGCAGCAGCTGGCAAAGAAGGTACTGAATGATCCCAGGACAGTGAAGCTTGCGCTCGGGCTGGACCGCAACGCCAAGAAAATTGCCCGCCTCCTTTCCAGCGCCAAGTGCGGAACACCCAGCCAGGCCTATAAGGTGCTATCGCAGCAGCCCAGGCCGCTGCTGCTCTTTCTGCTGGCCTATTATCCTCAACCTAAGGTCCAGACACGCATCAAGCACTTTATGGAAAAGGTCCCGCAGGTCCGGTCACGACTGCCGGAAAGTGAACTTTTGGTGCTGGGAATCAAGCCCGGACCCAAATTCGACAAAATTCTGGAGCGTGTCTTTTTCGATCTGCTGGATGGGAAGATCAAGAGCCATCAGCAACTGCTTCAGGAACTCCGATCGCTGGCCGGGATCAAAGAAGAGCCGGTCCCGCCGGCAAGTAGCGCACCACCTGCAAAGCCGATTAAGACCACGCCAAAAAAGCAAGCGAGCAAGCCTGCAAGGGTTGCGCATCCTGTCGTCAGCCAGAAGAAGAAGGCGCGACGGAACTGAGACATTTCCAGCCTTTTCTATCAAGCAGCAAGCCGAAAGGCGAACTACGGCATCCTATGGATGTCGATTCCGACGTGGGGTGATAAATTAAAATGGCAAAGTTTATTGTTGGTGTAATTATCGGATTTCTTCTGGTTCCGGCCCTTTTTTACCTCTACTGCAAGTCCGGTCATGCGCCGGTCGCAACCGCCGCGCCACCGATGCCGCTTGAGACATTTTTCGCCAAGACAGCGCTGCACGCCGCCATCAGTCGGGAAGCCCCCAAGACCCAATCCACAAGGGCAACCGAAGGCGAATTGCGAGCGGGCGTGGATGTCTATCATCATAACTGTGAGGTCTGCCACGGTATTCCCGACCAGTCTGCCTCTAACATTTCTAAAGGAATGTTTCCCCGACCGCCGCAACTGTTCGCACCCGGACACATGGTCACTGACGATCCTGTCGGCGTGACCTACTGGAAGGCCAAGCACGGTATTCGGCTGACCGGCATGCCGGGCTTTGTCAATCTGTTAACCGACGAGCAGTTGTGGAACGTCAGCCTGCTACTGGCGAATGCCGACAAGCTTCCCCCAGACATCAAGCAAACCCTTTCAACTCCGCCCACGCCGCCACCGGCTCCAACAGAACAAAGCCCGGCGGCAAAGTCCGTGCACGGACACAAGTAACCGAGATTCCTGCGCATTCATTGGAGAGGGCATTCTCTTGGCCAGCAGCCAAATGCTCTTTCGCAATCAAGGCCTTGTACGCTGAAAGGGCCAGTCGAAAGTTAATCTGCTTGCAGAGACTGAGAAGAACTCCCGTGGAGTCTGTGACTTGCTATGCCTCGGATCACCTGTGTCACTCAAGGCTGAATACCGGCGCTTGAAGGAATTCTCGCCTCTGCACACACCTACGAACTGATTTTTGGTAGAATAGCTCGGAATGGCATCCGAAAACTTCGTTCATCTTCATCTACACACGGACTATAGTCTGCTGGATGGCGCGTGCGGAATTGGCGGGCTTATGGAGTTGGCCGCCGAACGCAAGTTGCCGGCGGTGGCAATAACTGACCACGGAAACCTCTTCGGCGCCGTGAAGTTCTATGAAGCGGCGCGCAAGCATGGCATTAAGCCTATCATAGGCTGCGAGGTCTACGTGGCGGGAACGAACCGCTTTGACCGATCGCCGGACGCCGACCGCCCCTACCATTTTGTTTTGCTCTGCGAAAACGAACGCGGTTATCAGAACCTGGTCAAACTGGTCTCCGCGGCGTATACGGAAGGCTACTATTACAAGCCGCGAATTGACAAAGATTTGCTGGCCCAACACTCCGAGGGCCTGATTGCCCTTTCCGCTTGCCTTCGTGGAGAGGTTGCCGTGGCGCTTTCAGCGGACCGTTACGATGCAGCGGTCCAGTCAGCCCACGACCTGCAGGACATTTTCGGGAAGGGAAACTTCTTTCTGGAAATTCAGGACCAGGGAATGCCGG
>JAJXZM010000042.1 GCA_021780055.1 Acidobacteriota bacterium | reverse complement strand
GGAAGTCTGACGGAGGTACCGGATTTTTTCTGCGACGTCCCGATAATCGATGTTCTGACTGTAAACCTCGGTGAATTTTTCCAGAGCAGCCGAAGTGTCCCCGGCTCTTTCAAAGGCCATGCCCAGGTCATAATAGAGGGCAAGAGTTCCCTCATGGTCGAGCCCGGGGGCTTCAAGCGCACGCGAGTACCACTTTGCTGCGATGGCGGGCATTTCTTTTTCCATGAAGCAGGACGCCAGCAGGGTGCAACCCTGAAGGAAGTATGGGCCTGCGTGCTTCACGCCGGCGCCATTCACAACCCTCTGGAATTCTCCAATGGCTTCGTCCAGCAGCCCCATCTCTCGAAACGCCACCCCAAGATTATAATGCGTCTCGTCGTCATCTGCAGGTTGATCTATAGATTCGTTGTCGTCACCCAGTTCGTCGAGCAACGAACCCAGTTCTTCGGAGACGTCGGCAGCGGTCCTGGGGGCTGCACCCGGGGTCGGCTGTGCGGTAAGGGCAGCAGGAGCGGTGGAAGCGCCTTGAATGTCACCCAACGCCGAAGAAAGTTCGGTTGTCAGGTCACCGAAACTTTCATCCCGGTTGACTACTGGGGGAGTTCCGGAAAATGAAGTGGGAAGTTCCCACTCCGGCTCTTTTGTTTCTGCTGAGGTCGTTTCGACAGCACGCTGCTCTTTATCAGGCGAGCCTGATTTCCGGACCGACGCCTCGACACGCTGGCGGAATTCAGCCACACGTTGTTCCCCGGGGTACTTCGCTTCAAGGTCAGCAACGGCTTTCTGCGCCTCATCGAGGAAACTGTGGCGAAGATAGAACTCGATCTCCTCACGGCTTTCTTCATAGTTAAACGGCGGAGCATCTTCGGGAGTCCGCATTTGTGGTGCCGGGGATGCCGGCGCAAAAACGCCAGAAGAAAGGTTCGTGAAAGCTCCAGCGTCACGCCCGGACCTATCCGACGGCTGCGCAGTCTGAAAACTTAAAGATATTTCCTGCGGAGGCGGAAGCTCGGTTTCGTCTTCCGCAAACCGCTGGCCGTACGACACCTCTGAGAGGTTAATTTCAACCGGCCGCGGAGACAATCCGGTCCCGGCTTCAGGCCGCAAAATTCCTGTCTCCTGTAAAGCTGGCGAAGGGCCCGGCTCTGAGCTGGCAGCCGCCTGAGCAAGTTCCGGGCCTGATTCAAGTCCGACATCGGAGTTGATAAGCGGAGTCTGGCTGAGCGGAATATATTCCTTGCCTTGCTTCTCAAGGGCGCGCCTGAGAAGATCTTTATAAGTTTCATTCTCAGGCTCGCGCGCTACAAGCCGCGCGTATGCCTGCTCTGCCTTTTCGAGCCGGCCAAGCTGAACGTATGCGTCTCCCAGCGCCTTCAGCACTTCAGGAATTGAGGCCTCGTCAGCAGTCTTCTCCGCCACCTCATAAACATACTCGAGAATATCAACGGGTCCGGGTGACACTCTCCACAAACTGCGAAGCGTTACCATCAGCTCGCCGGTGTCACGGCGCGCGATCAATTCAGGTGCGGCCGCTTTAAGAACTTCTAGCGCGTCAACAAGAAGCTGCTGATCGATACACCGGGCGGCAAAATCGGCAATGGGTGCAAAATCCGCGGGGTTCGTTTGAAAGACATCCAACAGCAACCCTTTCGCTGCACCCAGGTCATTCGTGGCCAGATAGGAATCCAGCAAAAGGCGCCTGGCCCGCGGATTGCCTTGAGCTTCCGGGATAGAATCCAGGATGGCACTGACTTCTTCAGGCCGATGATCGGCCAGGGCCCGGCGGGCGCGCAGAATATGGACCTCCGTGTTTTCAGGGGCCAGTTCCGCCGCCTTGTTCAGTGCGCGGTCAATCGCCGCGCCGTCCCCGCGCTCCTGGGCAAGAGCCGCCGCGTCAAGATATGCTGCTGCCGCCTGGTTCGTCTCTCCAGAGGTCTCCGCAAATTGTGCAAGGTCCAGGCGCAAATCGGGATTCTTGGGATCCAGTTGGCAAAGCTTGCGAAGGATTTCAAGGGCCTTGTCTTTCTCGCCGGTCCTGTCGAAAAACTCAAAGGCGTTCCGGTATTGTTCGCGGGCCTCGTAGGTAAATCCCTGAGAAGACAGAAGTTCGGCCAGCCGCAGCAGCGATTCCGGCTTGCTCCGGTCAATCTTTGAAATCTTCTTATAAATGGCGATCGCCTTGACCTTGTAACCCTCTCTTGTATAAACGTCCGCCAGTCTGTAGAAATACTTCAGCGCTTCCCCAGTGTTGTTTTCCTGGGCGTAAAGGTCACCAATGAGATTGAGAAGAGTCAGGTCGCCAGGATCCTTCTCTATGATTAATTCGTATTGCTTGATGGCGCGGGCTATCTTCCCTTGTGCCACCAGCTTATGAGCTTCCTGAAGAGCTTTGGCTTTGTCAAAAGCCATGGAGAAAGGCCCCCGAAAGAACCGGCTACTTTTTTCAACCTAACATACGGTACCGACGAAGTCAACGCGCAAGGGACTGAAGAAATTGCGAAGAAAGTTAAACAAATTCTTATGTTTCTATAGGTTAGAATAACAATCATGGTCGATGGCCAGGCTGCGGCACCCTAAATGCTTCCTGTTGCGTTTGTTGTAGCTTTTTCTCTATAATGGGCCATAAGCAGCAAGGGACGGGATTTAAACTACATGCCTTCACCAATCGTTCAAAAACTTCAGGAAGAGATTCAAGCTCTGGAACATGAGCTGAATCATGAGTTGCCAGAGGAATTGAAACGCGCGCGAGCGCACGGCGATCTGAGCGAAAACGCAGAATACATCATGGCCAAGCAGCGGCAGGACTTCGTGGGCGCCCGCCTGGCCCAGCTCAAGAAGCGCATCGCGGAGCTCTCACTGGTCAACGTCAACAATATCCCGAAGGACCGGATTGCTTTTGGTTCGCAGGTAGTCCTGTATGACATCGACCGCGACGTCGAGATCAACTACAAACTGGTCACGAGTGAGGAGTCAGACGTCAGCAAGGGGTGGATCTCCACAACCTCACCTATCGGCCGGAGCCTGATGGGCAAGAAGGTCGGTGACGAAGTAACGGTCAAAACTCCGAACGGAGTTCGAGAGTTTGAAATCCGGTCCGTTATCACAATCCACGAACAGAATTAGGAACGCAACGCCGGCTGCTTACAAAACCAGTAGTGCAATGCTAATTGCGCCGCCGCAGTACTGGAGGCTTGTCGTCCGCAGAGCTCTGGCCACCGGTGTTCGTTGGCTGCTTGGAGGTTGGTTCCCGTTTTCGAAGTGTAGGACTGTTACTGGCGGATTCAACCTTTTTCCACCTGCCGAGAAGGGCGTTCAATCGGTCCTGGACATTCTGAAATTCCGAGTCTGACACTAGATATTCAGGACGCTTTGGAAGGATAGTCTTGATTTCCTCTTCGGCCTTGATGATGCGGTCTTTGGTTGGGGGATGATCCATGAAAATGGTTGGAACGCTGCCGGGGTTAGTGCGGCTCTCCTGGACAATCTTGGCGAACATGGCAAGAAAGGCGTTCGGATCGTAACCTGCTTTCCACATGTATTGCAGGCCGAGGAAATCAGCTTGCGCTTCATCTTCCCTGCTGAACTTCAGGAAAGCCATCGGAATACCGAAATTCATACCTTCGGAAAGACCAATATAAACCGGGTAGGACATGGGCGTAAAAATCAGAGGAATCATGGCGTACTGGAGCAGGGTCTGCTTAGTCACGTTCGAAGCCCAATGACGGCAAGCGACGTGAGCGGTTTCATGAGCAAGGACACCGGCAAGTTCCGCTTCACTTCTTGCTGCGTGCAATAAACCGGTATCGACAAAAATAAAGCCGCCCGGTAGAGTTTCAGCATTTATCGCCGGCGAATTAATAACCCTGACTGTGATCGGCACCTTGGCGTCTGAATTCTCAGCGATGTTCTGCTCCACCCGGTTGACATACTCCGTGATGACAGGATCTTTAACAAGTTTGGAGGAGCGGTCGATCTGGTCGGCATATTTCTTGCCGATCGCGATTTCCTTTTGCAAGGAAATCATGCTCCGGTGGGCCACATGCCTTTGTCCGATGCAGTAAACATCGTCCATCTTGTCTTTCGATGCCGAGCAGGGCTTTACTGCGGCAATGTCCCCCGCCGATGCCGTAACCACCCCGCAGAGAAGGAAGCCGGCAAGCCCCAGGGACATAAAACTCGTTTTTCTCATGGTCAACATATCGTCTTAATTTACCCTCTTGATTCAGATGACTAATGCGTCCGTGAGGTTTCCTCACGTCTTGCACCAAACCTTCACAGGCTTTTCGGTTCCCAGCCAGTGTTGGGCCAACGACTTCCCCCAAAAAGCTTCGAAATCGAGGTGAAACAAAGATGGGCTTGGCCATCCCAAGAGCTAGAAAGATTCAAGAAGGCAAGCTGCCGGCGGCCACTTCAATCACAGCCAGAAAGTAAACAGTTCAAGTACGCCGCGGCCGCTCTCAGGGAGGCGAGATCATTTGCGCGATACGGTGTGTCAAGTCGGCAAGAGACTGAACCACTCCACTGAACCAATGCGGAATGTATTCAGGAAGAGAGTTCAAGGTATTCCCTACCCAGGAGGTACTCCAGCCATAGGTCACCTCCCAGACTTGGGGTTCATTCCACACTTCGCGGAGTCGGTACCAGTAGCGTTCCCGCACGGCTACCGCATCGGACTCCAGATCACCCGCTGTGTCAGCAATCCGGAACTGCGCAGGAGGGTTCGCGGGCAGCGGCCTGTTCGGCGAGTACTCCCTCTGAATCCTCCGAACAGCCACACGCCAGTACTCGCGAGCCACGGCCCGCGCATGCTGCTGTTCTTGAGGATCCAAGGACCGATTGTAATCATAGAATGACTGCGGTGGTTGGGTAGACAGGCTCACGACGGGGCGGGTGGAGCGGTAAACAAACAGCCAGCCCAGGACAATCAGTACCACCCACTTCCATATGCCCGGGCTTCCGCGTTTCCTCGGCTCGGGAAAAAGCTCGTCCCCGGGGCTGTAAAGTGAATTCGACTGCTTCATGAAGGCATTTAACCTTAGGATAAGCGGTGGCGCAATAGGACAATGGTTCCAGTTACGCAAAAACAACGTTGACGAACGTGTACAGCTTTAAGGTCCTGGACCGTAATCGCGCGTATTGACAGCACTAGTGCCGGAGCGATTACTTAAAGCCTAAAACTTTTGTTACGAATATGTTACAAATACGACTCCCTTGCATGCGTGCCTGGATGTAATCTGTCCGGGTATCGACGATACCTAACAGAAATCCCGCTCCGAGCTGCGCTGCAGGTTTATTATCTATATTATAAATATCTTAACTAAAAAGAGATGGGGCCGAAGGCTCGCGGGAACCTGATTGGGAGAAACGGCATC
>JAJXZM010000039.1 GCA_021780055.1 Acidobacteriota bacterium | reverse complement strand
TTGCGGTTAATTGATAATCGTCTATCACCACGCCCAATCCGGCCGCAGCATGACCCTTGTGCCCGCGAACAACACGGCCCTCACAGTGCAACTGCATGGGCCTGTTTGTGACCTCAGGCGGAAGTGTTACGGTGAACTGAATTGGGGTGTCATGTCGCAGCCGAACCGGCGCAAGTATAAAAAGCCCATTCCCGCTTATGTTCTCCGTCTTACCTTGCGCGACCTTCTCTTTCCCATCCTCTGTCTTCCATCGAATCTGGACAGGGAGTTCCACGGGGATCCTTGTCCCGGCACGAATTCCTTTTGGTCCGCGGCCCATTCTGCTTGCCTCCATTTCAGATATCGGGATATTGCTTGGTTGGCTTTATGATTTCGTGGGCTGTAAATACCGATCAGCCACGTACTGGGTATTGTCACCCTTCGCCACGCTTGATAACCTTGCTCGTGAGGCTGTCAATGCGAGAGCAAAAGGAAACAATGGACGAATATCCGGAAACCCGCTTTCCTTTTGGAGGAGTTGGACTTTATGAAGCTTGGTGAAATTGCTAGGAAGCTTAACTGTACGCTGGAAGGCCCGCCGGATCTCGAGATTACGGCAGTTGCCGGGATTGAGGAAGCCGGCCCGACGGAACTGACCTTTCTGTCGAACCCGAAATACCGCCGCAAGCTTCAAACTACCAACGCGGCAGCAGTCATTCTCTCACCGGAGGATCCCGACCCCGGACGCCCTGTCTTGCGCTCAGCCAACCCGTACCTGGATTTTGCGCGCGCACTGGAACTGTTCTACCCGCCGGCTCGCCCCGAGCCGGGGATTCATCCGACCGCGGTTATTGCACCGGACGCAAAGCTTGGCCGCAATCCTTACAGGTGCACCAAAATAGGACACCGTTTTTGGGCGCACTCTCATGTTGTTGTCCGCGAAAATGTGCAGATCGGTAATGACGTAGTGCTTCAGAATGGGGCCATCATCGGCAGCGACGGCTTCGGGTTCGCCCGCCAGGCGAGCGGTTCCTATTACAAGATTGTCCAGGCTGGCACTGTCATCATTGAAGACGGGGTGGAAGTTCAGGCGAATGCATGCATCGATCGCGCGACCATAGGCGAAACGAGGCTTCGCCGGGGCGCAAAGGTTGACAACCTCGTACAGGTGGGCCACGCCTGCGATATTGGAGAGAACACTCTGCTCTGTGGGCAGTCCGGGCTTGCGGGCAGTTGTAAGGTGGGAAAGAACGTCGTCCTGGCAGGACAGGTAGGTGTGGCCGGCCATTTAACGATCGGTGACAACGTAATTGCCACAGCTCAGACGGGAATACCTTCTGACGTCGAGTCCAACAGGATCATCTCCGGATATCCGGCCATGGACAATTCCCGCTGGCTGAAGTGCGCGGCGGCATACACGCGGCTTCCGGAAATCCATGCCGCAGTAAGAGGGCATATCAAGCGGTCGAATACACCGGACAAGGGCGAGTAAACGCCCAGTCTGTCCGCAGCCTGGAGTAAAACTACTTCGGGAGGAAGTCTCTTGTGACTATGTTAGTCGCTGTCCGGTTCGATTGGTAACTCTTCGGGAGAGAGTCCGGCCATAATTGCCTTCCGAACCTGCTCTGCAACTGCAGCGCGGTCCGAGTTACTACAGCCGGCGGTTGGCACCGCATCGTGAATCGTAATCCGAACTGGCCCAGGATGGATCCTGAAATCGCCCCTCCGCATGATCTTGCGCGTGCCTGAGACTGATATCGGGATGATCGGCGCTCCGGCTTTGATCGCCATCACAAAAACGCCTTTTTTAAAAGGCTGAAGCCGTCCGGTCTTGCTTCGTGTTCCTTCCGGAAAAGCCAGGAAAGAATGGCCGGCCTTCAGTGCCTCAACCGCCTGATCCACTGCGTCAAATGCGCGTTCGCGATTGGTGCGGTCCACAGGAATAAATCCCCTCATGCGCATCCCTGTGCCCAGAACAGGGACGCGGAAGAATTCTTTCTTTGCCATGATGAGAACTGGCGGAAGAATGACTGCCACAGCTGGCGGATCACAGTTGCTCTGGTGATTCGGCATAAAGACGACCGCCTTGCCAGCGGGAATCCTTTCCCTGCCCGTGACACTAATTTTGACGCCTGCCATGAAGAGCGCCGTCTTTGCTCCGAAAATGCCGACCGAATAGAGTACATCAGTACTTCCGCTGATGACGCTCCAAAGGAGCAAAAGAGGTCCCAATATCAGGATGAAGAACGCAACAACAAGGTAGACTGCAATTGTTCTTAGCATCAGTTCCCAGCCGCCGGCGTTTCCACAGTTTCTCCCTTCAGCCAGCCTCTGCGCACCGCGAGTTGCTCCCGTGTTGGATTTGCCATCTCTTCCACCTGATAGACAGTCGCGGGTTTTGATCCTAACCGAAGCGCGATTTTCAGCGTCCTTTCTTCCCGTTGCACCGTGAATTCGACTTTCTGGCCGGGCTTGAAATAGATCAATTCGCGGTCCGGCGTTACGGGCAACTCAACCCCGTTCATTTGGACGAGGATATCGTCCGGTCGAATTCCGGCCTTGTCCGCATTGCTGCCAGGAACGACCGACTCCACTTGGACGTGTCCGATAAAGCTCTGGAGCGTCTCGAAGCCCAGGTCAGGCACCTCTTTAGTCTCCGTTTTCAGCGTCAGCCCCGCGTAGTTCAGGAATTTTGCATAATCAAGATTACCGGCGCCATCAACATTTTTACGGAAGAATTCCCTGACAGGAAAAGCCGGAGCGAGTTGCGTGACGATGCTTTCAAGATCGGCATCCGTAAAGAACCTCCCGCGCATGGCAACGTTTTGGTTTAGCCGCCGCATCAGGTCGTCAAGGCTGTAGCGGTTGCCGCTTGCATGGCGAATCCCTAGGTCGAGCAGATACCCGAGCAACTCCCCTTTGTTGTAATAAGATATGCTTCGTTCCGGCCGGAAGTAATCGGGATACTTCTCAAGCCAGGCTTCCCGGCCCGATTCTTCGGCGCTCTGGAAGAACCTTGCAGGACGCGACTGCAGATTGTTGATCGCAGTGTCCAGGTGCCCGTAAAACTCCTTTTCCTTGATCAACCCGGAGCGCAGCAATACCAGTTCCGCGTACGTATTGGTGACTCCTTCCGAGAACCAAAGGTCGCTCGTATCGTTCCCGTGGATGTAATCGATGGGTTCGAGGCCCTGGGGGCGGATGCGCTTCACGTTCCAGAGGTGGAAGAATTCATGCGCGGCGACGGATTCAAGGTTGTCGAATCCTGTGCGCATCTGAGCGGCCGGAACGCTGATGGCCGTTCCGTTCCGATGCTCCATGCCGCCCCCGCCCCGTGAGGGGAAGAAAAGCATGAATGTGTAACGCTTGAATGGAACATCCTGCATCAACGCTGTTTCAGTGGCCGTAATTTTCTTGAAGAGATCAACCAACCGTTCTGGCGTGTATAAGTCCTGGCCGCCGTCAACGACAATCCGGTAGGTGGCGCCTCTCTGAGGGTAGTCATATTCATGAAAGTTCCCTGCTTCGGCGGGGCTATCCGCCAGTCGGTCGTAGTCCAGGGCCTGAAATTCACCCGGCGCGGGTCCGTCATCCAGCATCGTCACAAGCTTCCAGCCTTCGGGCAGCAGGAATTTCACACGCACCGGTCGCGTGCTGTCCTGCGGCAAATAGAAAAGTAGCAGGCCGAAATTCAGAAACGCGTGGCGGCTATCTAGGACCCCTGAAAAAACATCATCCTGGTTTGCATAAACTGAATAATGGATTTCCAAATCGGTGCATTGTTCTTCGCTTGCCCATGTGTTGATGTCCACTCTGTGCAATGGCGCCGGCTTGCCTTGGCATTCCGCGCGAACCTCCTGAACGTCGCGAATGAAGTCACGAATCTGGTAGAGGTTGCTCCACGTTGGAAACTGGAATTCTGTTCCCCTGCCTGCTTGCGGAATATTCATAGTGACGCCGACGAGGTGCGAAGCGGGGTTTTGTAAATCCAGCAGGTAGCGAACAGGAGGTCTTTGAGCGCGCGCGATACCAGCGCCGAAAAGAAACAGGCTGATGAACGAAATTATGGCAGAGAGCAATTGCTGTCGGCGAACTTTAGTGTTTTTCAATGGCAAGACTAATTTCATGGACCGGACTGAACGGTGCGAAGCGGGAATGCCGCCAAAATCAATTTTATACTCTACGCTCACTTGGGCTTCTAAGGGAAGCCCACCAGTAAAGCACGGCACCGCACAACACCGTCATCAGTCCAAGAAAAGATTCTTTGGGTCGAAGCTGGATGGTCGAAATCAGCATCCCGCTGCTTGCCACCAGAAAGACAGCCGGCACGAGCGGAAAGAATCGATCAAGTGCAGGAAGCTTCCGCCAGTTAGGCCGCTTTCTCAATCGGAAGATTCCTGCCGTTGCCAGGGCCGCAAAAAGCACCAGCATGAAACCGATGTAATAAATCAGCTCTTCAAAAGTTCCTGTGATAATCATGGCGATCGTTGCGAATGTCTGGAAAAGGACCGCAACCACCGGCGTCTGGAATCGCGGGTGGACGTGCGCCGCTGCCCGGAAGAAGCACCCGTCCTGAGCCATTGCGTAGTAAACGCGAGGTCCCACAATCACCATGGCGCTGATACACGAAAGCAGACCTGCCGCCATCATGCCGCTGAAAATGGCGCCGCCTTGTCCTGCGAACAGCGCCCGCGCCGCTTCAGAGCCCACGGGAAGTACGCCCTTCAACCTTTCAAGTGGGACCGCATAAATAAAGGCTACATTGCAGGCAAGATAAAACAAGATAACCAGAGATGTGCCGCCGATCAGCGCCCGCGGGAGCGAACGTCCGGGTGTCCGGATTTCTTCCGCGACATACGTTGCGGCGTTCCAGCCGCTGTAAGCGAACATGACAAAGGTCAGGGAAACGGCAAATTGCATTGCAAGATTGTGCGACGAGGTCCGCACAGCCGGCACCGCGAAATGGTGCCAGTTTCCATGGCCCACAACAAAAGCGAGCGCCAGGAAGGCGGTCAACACCCCGATTTTCAGCAGAGTCAGCAGGTTCTGCAAGTTGGCCGCCGGGCGCAACCCCACTATGTTGATTGCAGCAAATACGATGACAACTCCAACCGCAAGGAGCTGGCCATTGCCCAGATGAATCCAACTGACTCCTGAATTCAGGAGTGCATTGGGAGATGACGGGGAGAGCGAAGGGACGAAGTAGCTGAGGTAGGCGGAAAACGCCAGTCCGCCTGCCGCGATGGGAGCGGAAAAACCTGCAAAAAAGGAGACCCATCCGCTGACAAATCCCCACACGGGGCCCCAGGCTTCACGCAGGTAAACGTATTCCCCTCCCGAGCGGGGAAGATTGACACTCAGTTCGGCATAGACAAGACAGCCTGCCAGGGCCACGATG
>JAJXZM010000232.1:1836-5382 GCA_021780055.1 Acidobacteriota bacterium | reverse complement strand
GCGCGAGGCACGCCGGCTGCTACTGCTCGCGCGGGGCCATGGGCCACATGCGCTTTTTGTACGCCAGGATGAAGTAGCCGCATATACCCATGCAGATTGTAGTGAAGGCGTAAGCCATAAACTTCCATCCTCCCGGCTGGAAGGCGGAGCTGCCAAAGATGTAAAGCCAGCCCACCAACGCGAGGATGGCCGGCAGCGGATAGAGCCACATCCTGAAAGGCAGCCTGGGTTTTGTGCTCCTGTAGACGAACAGTCCGATGGTGTGCCCGACAAACTGGATCAGAATTCGTGCCACCATCAGGCCGGTGATGATGTCGCCCAGGCTGAACATGCTGGCAAAGGCCGCCAGGGCGCCAATCAGCAACAGTGACCGGTTGGGAAACTCACCCGTGGGGTGAAGCTTGTCGAACCAACTGAAGAAGAGCCCGTCGCGCGCCGCCGCGTAGGGAATCCGGGAATAGCCGAGCATGAGCGCGAAGACCGAAGCAAAGGCGGTGAACAGAATCATGGCCGTCAGCAGGACCGCCCCCCAGTGGCCGTAAATCTTCTGCATAAAGACTGAGGCCACGGCGAGGTTGGCCGGCGAACCGGGCCGGACCATGTCACGCCAGGGGACGACAGAGACAAAACTGTACGAGAGAAGGAAATCGATAACGGTAACGGCCAGGATGGAAATGATCACCGCGTATGGAATGGTGCGCTCCGGCTGCTTGACCTCATCGCCCAGGTAGCAGACCTGGTAGTAACCGAGGTAGTTGTAAATCACCACGATCGTCCCGTTGCCAAGGCCGATCAGAAAAGCCCAGTTCAGGTGAAACGCGCCCGGCGGGAAATCAAACGCCAGGTGGTAATTCATGTGGATGAGTCCGGTAACAATCACCCAGCCGGTGGTGACCAGCGTGGTGATCCAGAGGACCAGCATCAGCTTTGCAACGTCGTGAATCCTTCGATAGAGGGTAATCATCACGACGACGGCGATTCCGGCGGCGACCAGCTTCATTTCCCACGGATGTCGTGCGAGCCCCGTCCACAGGTAGCTCAAGTACTGCGTCATGCCAACCGTGCCCGAAGCAATTTCAAGCGGGCCGAAAAACATGAATTCCCAGGCAAAGAGCCATGCCATCAGCTTGCCCCAGGTCTGGCGGTTGTAACTGTCGCGCAGAAAGACGTAGGTCCCGCCTGACCCCGGCAACGCGGCGCCCAGCTCTGCAATCACCAGTCCGTCCGCAATGGCCAGGATCGCTCCCGCAAACCATGCCAGCAGCGCCTGCGGCCCACCCATCGTGGTCAGAATGATCGGCACGGTGATGAAGGGACCGATGCCAATCATGTTCGACATGTTGATGGAGGTGGCATTCAGGATCCCGAGCCTGCGCCGTAGTTGAGGTTGCTGCAACGCCGCTTTGGGGGCCTGGGCACTGTTATCTTCGTGTGTGCTCATCTAACTCACCACCTATGCGTGCCGTTCCAGTTGTTTGATTTAGTCAGTTGCGCAGCCCCGAAGACAGTAAGGCCGTTGAGACGCATCCCAAGATGTTAAACCACTATGCGCCTGAATAGAATAAATTATGACGCGGGCAGGGCAACCCCTCTGGAATCCAGAACCGTTCCCTGCCCGCATTGATTGTGAGTTACTTGGTGCCGGGCTCCACGTAACGCCGGTTTTCGTTCAAATGGAACGCCGTCTTCACGGCGCCCTGAACCGCAACGGTAATGCCCTTCTCCGCCGGAAGCCCGTCCACGCCATCGACCGTCAACTTGACGTTGTAGTCGGCGGCCCGAGTAAATGCATGGCTCACTTCCGGCCCGCTGCCCGTGGTTCCGTCACCGAAATCCCAGTGATACGAAAGCGCCGGCACGCCGTCTTTTGCAGCCACGGCCCGGAGCTTGATGGCGTCACCGGTTTGCGCTGACGTCGGAGCTTCCACGGTCACGGAAGGTGCGGCCGCAGCGACCGACGTGTCAATAATCTTAATCAGCCGCACCGAGTGCGGAGCCTGGTGTGTGAGGCTGATGCTTTCACCCTCAACGGCCACAGGCTCGTCGGCACGAAGCGCGTCATAGGCATCGTACAGATGCCCTTGCGGAAGGCCGAGCGCGCTGAGTTGCAACGTGTGCGAGCGGGGCATGTCCGTCCAGTTGAAAATCGCCAGCATCGACTGCCGCGCGTCTTCCTTCAGGAAATATTCGCTGGGAATTTCGTCCTGGAGCGAAAAGCTCATCAGGTCGAGAGGAATTGCGGCACGGCGCAATTCCACCATACGCAGCAGGTTCTTGTTTTCCACCAGGGCCAGGCGGTCGGGCGTGGAAGCAAGCGTCGGCAGGTCGTCACCGATGTCATACATGCCGCCGGCCACAGCCGCAATCACAATCTGCACCTCTGCCTCGTCAAAAGTCAGCGGATTCTTCCGGTTGTGCCAGGTCTGTTCCGGCTCAACTTCCGTGGAAACGCTGAAAGCGTCAGGATCGCTGATGTAAAAGTTTCGGTTCATGTAGAAGCGCGCGGCGATGTTGGGATCAGCGTCCTTGCTGGCCGCAAAGGAATGGCCCGTATCCGGCGCGATGCGGCCTTCGTCCACCAGGCCAACCGGCGTCAGCATCGGGCTGCCGTCCTTGTCGAGCAGCACATGGTTCCCGACAGCCTCACGAATGATCTTGAGTCCGATGCGCTCCGCTTCCAGCGCTGTCGTATGCGGGCGATAGTAATAGCCCTCGACGGCAGAGGAATCCATGAAGTCGAGCTTGATGTAGCGAACGCCCCATTCATGCGTCAGGACGCGGTAGGTCTCAAGCAGGTATTTCTGCGCCCCTGGGTTCGTGGTGTCCAGAGCATAGAGCGGATCGGAGTGCTGGTGCACATAAGCAATCTGAATGGGCAGTCCCTTCGCGTCATGCACCAGCCAGTCCTTGTGATGTTCGTAAACCCAGGCGCGCGCGGACACCTCAAACGGCGCCGTCCACACGGCCAGATGCAGGCCCAGGTTAGTGATTTTGTAGCCGAGCTTGCGCATGCCGTCCGGAAACTGCGTTGCGTTGGCGGTCATGTACTCGCCGCGGGCATAATCATAACCTTCGTCAAGGTGGCAAAAGTTGAAACCGAGCGATTTCAGATGCGCGGCCAGCCACTTGGCATTGGTAAGCACCTCGCCCTGGTTCATGCCGCCGTAGAAAGCCGTCCAGCTCCACCAGCCCATGGGAGGCATGCTCGAAACCCGCGCGTGGTGCAAAATTCGCACGGCCGCGCCGTAGGCTTCCAGTTGCGCATGGTAGTGAGGGCCTGCGGCAAACATGACGGTTTCCGAAGCGAGTTCCTTGCCGGACGCGACGGGAAGGCTCAGCTCGACCTGCTGGTCGGGTGCGATGGGGTCGCGTTGCAGCACGCCTTCGGTTGTCCCGGTGGAATCGACAGTAAGAGAGCCGATAGTCGACGCGCCCATCGGAGGCTTCTCAACTTTCAGGTGCAGCGAGGTCATAAATTTGTCCGCGGTAACTGCCGCAAGGAAAAGGCTCTGCCCGCTGCGATGGTTGTAGATGAGGCCGTCGCGC
>JAJXZM010000232.1:0-1826 GCA_021780055.1 Acidobacteriota bacterium | reverse complement strand
CCGAAGTATCCCCCTTTCGGCGCCTGGTCAAGACCGCCGATATGGATGGTGGGATCTTCGCTGTAGCTTTCAAACATGATCCGGTCCGCGCCTTCTGTGTTGCCCAGGTTGACGCGCGGATTTCCGAGGGCATCCACATCGCGAATGGCTTCAACCGAAACCGATTTCGCACCATGGTTAGCGACTTTGACCTGCACCGTCCCGTAAGGAAGATCGTTGTAGAGGCGCAGGATGCAAACCAGATCGGGCTGCATCTTCAGGCCGCTGAAAGTAATCGTCACCTGCCGTCCCGACCCCAAAACGTCTTGAAAAGCGCTCTCGACAGCGGCATGGTGCGGATAGTCACCCGACCGCAGCCAGTGGTGATTCACTTCTGCGCCAACACCCGCTTCGAGAACTGGCGCCTGCAAAGAATTCGCCTGAATGGCATACGATCCGTTCTGCGCGTTGACACTGACGGTCAATTGCGGATTATGAAGAGAAACCGCTGCGGCGGCCTGCCCGGCAAAACCGCAAGCGATAATGAACGAAAACAATAAACCTATATGGAAACGATGAACAACTTTCAACGATGTTTTTTTCATAGTTATTTCCTATTTTGGAATCAGGTTATGAGTATGAGACACGCCCAACACCAACCTTCCATGCCTCACAGGCTGGACAGGAACTGGGCAGGATAAGCTGGCCCCTGTTGTTACGGGGCCGAATGACTACGACTGATGCTCGGGATGGGTGCAGGCGCCCGGGAACGACGTATTGTAAGTGTCGCCCTGGTATTTCAACTCCTGTTCCAGCCCGATCTGCGATGTGTAGTACCCGAAAATTGTCAATTCCTTGATTAAGCCGAAAGCCTTCACGCCCGCCTCGTCTTCCACGCTGGCTTTCGCCGGGTCGGAAAGCGGCTCAAGCAACGCCGTCTGCTGTTCAGGCGTCAGGCTGACAAACTGTTTGTTGTGGAGCGCCAGGCTGCGGCCATCAAACCACCCCAGCGCCTGAATGATTTCCCGCTGCCTTTCTGCGGTCTCTTCGTTGTAGAGCAGATCAAGGTAGCGGTTCACCAGAGCCGCCTTGGCTCCCGGCGTATCCGTCGTCGGAATGATCAAGTCCGTGAGAACGACTAGTGTTTCATCCTGGTGCGCGTCAAAGAATTTCGGCTTCCAGTTCGCTCCTGTTTGCGCCGTGGCGTCGACGGCTGCAGACATATTCATTCCCGCCATGGCGACCCTGGCCGGGCCTGCCTGGCCAAGAATGGGAAGCGTTGTGAGCCCGCCGGCGCCGATCGCAAGAGTTTTCAGAACGCCTCGCCGTCCCTGATTGGCTTCATTTCCCGTTTTCTTTGTCATGAGAAGTCATCTCCGTTTCTATGGGTTGGCATGGCATTCTTAGCCCAGCGCTCCCTTCCGCATCTGTTCGGCAATGTAGTCGGCGGTCCGCATTGAGAGCGCCAGAATGGTCAGCGTCGGGTTCTTCTCCGACGAATTCAGGAAACAGGACGCATCTGCAACAAAGAGGTTCTTGATGTCGTGCGACTGGTTGAACTTGTTGAGGTACGAAGCCTTGGGATCGTTCCCCATGCGCGCCGTACCGGCCGAATGGATGCTCCATCCGGGAGGCAGCGGAGTGCTGCGCTCGAAAAGAACTTCAATCCCTGCCCTCTTAAACATCTCCCGTTGAGTTTCAACGGCGTCCTTTGCCATGGCAAGTTCGTTCGGCCCCCATTCAACTTCAAACTTGACAACCGGAATACCCCAGGCATCGCGCACCTCGGGATCAATCTCCAGGTGATTTTCAGCGCGGGGAATGACCTCACCGAATGACCCCATGCT
>JAJXZM010000437.1 GCA_021780055.1 Acidobacteriota bacterium | reverse complement strand
GGACGCCCGTCGGCACCCGCGGCCTGTAAAGCGTGTGCCAGAGCAGCACCCACACCATCCCGATCAGGCCGATGGAGACGAACATCAGCCGCCAATTCCAGAGCGCCGCAACTGTGGCCACAATGGGGGGAGCGATGATAGACCCGAACGTGGACCCGCTGTTAAACACCCCTACGGCGAACGCACGGCGCTCGGCAGGGAAGTTCTCGCTGACCGCTTTTACGCCTCCGGGCCAGTTGCCTGCTTCGGCGAGCCCTAGCAGCAGCCGCAGCACCCCCAGAGTCAGAATCCCGATCACAAGTCCGTGCAGGATGCTTACAATTGACCACAATGCCACGCACAGTAGCATGCCCAGTCGTGTGCCAATGCTGTCGATAATTTTGCCTGCCAGCGCCTGGCTCAGTGTGTAGCCGAGCAGAAAGATAAAGACCACGCGAGAATAATCAATTGTGGTGAGGCCGATCTCGTGCTGAAGGATAGGGGCGATGATGGAGAGCGTTTGCCGGTCCAGGTAATTAATGGCAGTGGCCGAAAACAGCAATGCCAGCACAACCCGTCGGCTGAGCCCTGCGCGCTCTCTTATTGCAGAAAGTTCCATGATTCAGCCGTCATGGCGAACGCTCAAGTAAATAGTGCGCCCCGCGTCGACAAAAAGCGTGGTCCCGGTAATGCACCGCGCCATGTCCGAAGCTAGGAACAGTGCAGCGTTTGCAACGTCTTCGGGACGAATCTCTACCGGTAAGGGTTGAAGGGAAGTAAGCTGATTGACCGATACTTTCGAGTGTGCGAAATAATCGTTCGTGAGCGGCGTCATCACCAGCCCCGGGCATATGGAGTTGACGCGGACGTTGTCCCGGCCAAAGTCCACTGCAAGACTTTGCGACAGCGACAGCAGGCCGCCCTTCGCCACGCCGTAAGGGAAGGCATTCCCTTGGGCGCGCACGGCATGTGTGGAAGCGATGTTGATGATCGATCCGCCGCCCGAGCCGATAATCATCGGTAGAGCGTGCTTCGCGCACTGCCAGACGCCTTTAAGGTCAACGCCGAGACACCTGTCCCAATCCGCCTCCTCCAAAGTCGTTGCGTTCTTGAATACGTAAATGCCGGCGGAATTCACCAGAATATGCAGAGCGGGGGTCAGCCTGCGAATCTCCTTAAAGACTGCCGTAACCTCCTCTGCCGAAGAGACATCCGCCGTGACAGCCGCCGCCTGGCCGCCAATTTGTTGAATCTCCCGGGCCACTGCCGCGGCCGCTTCCGCATTCTGGTCCAGAATAATGGTGAATGCCCGCTCCCGGGCAAAGGTCATTGCAGTGGCGCGGCCAATTCCAGAACCACCACCTGTAATCAGTGCCACTTTGTGGGCCAACATGGTCATTGTTATTCCGAAGGCTGGAGGTCTTCCTCGCGAAAACCTCCCAGGTCAATCTCCGGCTGGTCCAGAACCATGCCGAGCTGCCGCTTGTTGAAAATCAGAACAATCGTATTGGGCACCAGAACTTCCGGCGAATGGCGCGTCCCCTGCGGAATCACCGTAAAGTCGCCGCGCCCCAGTTCCACGGATCCCGCTTCGGTATCGATTCTCAGCCGGCCCTCAAAAATGAACCAGCCTTCGTCTCCGTGCGGGTGATAATGCCAGGGGAAGCGTCCTACCGTCTTGGCCACGCGCACAGTGTAATCCTTGTCAACCGTGATCACATGGAAGTTCGTGCGCGGCGGGTGCGGTTCCAGCAGTTCCAGCAGATTGATCTTCTTTGGTTCCCACATGTTACTTCTTCCTCATTCCTTCGAGGCCTGTGCTGATGTTCACTTTCCAAGGCACGTCGTGGATGTCCGGAACGGAATGGTCGATTCCGTACTCGCGCCAGCCGATCTGGTATTTCAGGGCCTCAACCTTTTCCCAATCGATTTCGATGCCCAGTCCGGGCCCATCAGGGACGATCATGTAACCCTGCTCATAGCGGATTTTGTTTCGCGCCGGATCTTCGGTGTAAAGCTTCGGGCCGATGGCGACCGTGGGGTAATGGACGTTCAGAGCCGCTGCTCCCACATGCGCCTCGGCTGCTGTGCCGAGTGAAGTTTCTTGCGTGGTACTGAGGATCGTGCGCAGGCCCAATGCTTCCGCGACTGCAAAGACCTTCAGAGATTCGCGCATGCCTCCATGGGCGCTGTTAGCCACGTTGATGATGTCTACCGCGCCTGCCTGCCACATCCGGATGGTGTGCCGTGAGTCTCCCACGTGCTCGCTCACCGGAATGTCCAGCCTCCTTCGCACGTCGGCCATGCCGGCAAGGTCCTGGACCGGGGCCACGCTTTCCACATACTGCGGTTCATAGTATTTCCGGCAGCGATTGATCAGCCGGACGGCATCGCAGGGGTGAACGTGATTGCTCAGGTCAAAGGACTGCATCGTGATCCGGTCGCCAACCTGATCGCGGAGTGTCTGGAGAAATTTCACATCAAAGTCAGGCGCGGCCCCGATGTAGAGCCGAAAAACGTCAAAGCCTTCCCCAAGCATGCGTTCGACAATCGCAAGGTTCTGCTCGATGTGCCTGTCGCTGAGATTCCGAAACATGGGGAAGCAGACTTTGATACGAGTCCGTACCGGTCCGCCAAAGAGAACGTACACCGGCACCCCCAGCGCCTTGCCAGCGAGATCGTGCAGCGCCATCTCAATGCCGGCCCGCAGGCTTCCGGTGTAAATCCCCGTGTCCCCGCGTCCCGTGAACAGCAGACTTAAGAGATGGTCCAGTCGGGCCAGTTCCATTGAATTCTGCCCGCACAGAAGATTCGAAAGGCTCTTCTGCAAGTCATCGAGATCGGGCATGGTGAGAGGCAGATCAGTAATGTCGGCGTATTCTCCCACGCCCTCTAGTCCGGAATCTGTATTCAGGCGGATCAGAACATGCTGCGAATCATCGCCCGACACCCGCGGCGTCCGGATGGGATGCAAGCTGACGTTGGTGACGATGACGGATTGTTTTTGATTCAGATTGGCATTCGGTTCAACCACTCAACACCTCGAACTATTGAGTTTATTCGTTTGCGGGAGGATTCCGGGCCACCCGATAAGGTACCAGAAGACTACTCCCTGAATTGACCGTTTTCAGAGATCCCGCTGACGGAACTTAAACCTTCCTGGCAGAGAAAGGTAACTGTTGTTTGCAGCACGGCGCCCGCCGCGAGAGTGGCGGAGCGGCCCTGGCTGACAGCGTCCTCAAGTTGCTGAGGATAGGATGTGCAAGGCTCCATCAGAGCCATGTGGTAGCCTCGCCAGCCGCCATAGGAGGCAAATACCCAGCATGACCGAAAGACCTCCGGGGAAAAAGTGAAGCCCGCGGAAAACCTGCGAACGGGATCAGTGACCGCACACCATCCTTCCTTGTGGCCGTGGCCATACAGGAAGTAGACTGCTTTGGACGAAGGCGGCTTCACGGCGCTGAGGTCTGTTTCACCGATTTTCCCGTGCGCCACCGGCCATTTGAATGGGGACTCCAAATCAGCCAGTGTGCCTGGATATGATGGATCGATCTCAAACACCATCTCCGGGAAATCAATCCTGTCGCCTTCAGAAACAGCCATGGCCGGATGGAGTGCGAAAAGAAAAGGAAATTCCTCCTGCCCCAGGTTTTCGATCCTGTAATTCAATTCGAAAGAAGGTTCGTCTCCACGGAGTGTGAGGATTTTTTTAACGCCCATGCCACTGATGGGGGGGCGGCAACTCAGGTGGAGGGCAACAGAGTCCGCATCCCGTTCAATCTTCGGAGTCCATGCAAGGCTCCAGATCTCTCCGTGGTCAGGGAAAACCTCGCCATTGATTGTTGCGGGTGCTGCCGACGGAAACATTTCCTCCCAGCCGCCGCACCAGATGTTGTCAAACGCGGAGCCAAATGGTGCCTTCTGTGGAGCGATGCGCGGATTCTGCCAGACGACTTCCCGATCGAGCGGCTTGTAAATCACGCTCCAGATTCGGCCGCCGAGTTCAGGCAGCACAACAACACGGAGAGTACGATTCTCAAGGACCACAGCTTTGTGCGAAAGGAAGGCCCAGCGGTCGTCAATTAACGGCATATGCCACATGTTCCTGAAAACGGCCAGTCAAGTTGAATCAGGGCTCCTTGCCGCAAATTCCGGCTAGGTCCCCATCGGCTCAAGCGTTGTGATCAGGATGGTTCCGGCCAGCGTTATCACGCCGCCAACCACAGTGCTGAAGCCAATGCTCTCCCGCAAGGTTATGGCGGATATCACCACACCCAGAAACGGCAAGAGGTAGATGGAAACCGACGCCTGGCTTACGTCCAAACGTTTCAACAGAAACATCCATAACACCATCGCCAGTCCCCAACTGAAAACGCTCAGCACCGCCAGGGCGATCCACGTTTTCACTCCGTAATCATCCAGCGATGACCATGAGAACGGCTCCGCCCAGTGAATCAGCAACACGCTGAAAACCAAGGCGAACATGTACCCGTAAATGAGGACTTCCATGGGCGTGAACCGCCTCAACAGTTCCTTGCAATACACGTTGTAAAGCGAGCTTCCCACGCATGCCAACAGCACCAAGGCATTGCCCATCAGGAAGCGGACTTCAGAAAAATTCGCCTGCCGGAGGTCCGGTGTGGAAAGGATCAGGACGCCCACCAGC
Organism: Acidobacteriota bacterium; assembly: GCA_021780055.1. The sequence goes on along the minus strand of JAJXZM010000437.1, from coordinate 748 downwards.
GCGATGCCCAGGCTGGCCCAGCGCAGCCATGTCATCCGTTCGCCCAGAATCATGGAAGCAAGAACAGCTGTGATAACGGGCAGGGTCAAGTAGATGATGGCCGCGTTCGATGCTGTCGAGCGATCAACGCCCCATGCCAGAAGCGCGGACCCCGGCAGGAGTCCAAAGAAGCTGGCAATGAAGAAGCCCATGAAGTTGCGCCGGGTCCAGATCGATGAACGGCCGCCGAAACTGGTCTGGTCCATTGGGACGCCGAGAGGGTTTTTCCCGCGATTGTTACGCAGTTCAAACAGGAGGAACGGGAACAGGGCAATAGAGGCCAGCAGAAATGTCCAGGCGCTCACCGTGAGCGGACCCATCTTTTCCGTGGCGACTTTATATGCGGCGTACTGTGCCGCCCAGAGCGTGTTGACCAGCACCAGCAGGCTGATGTCCACGACGGCCCTTTTGCTGATTTTCATCCGGCGCACCCAACGATATTGTTCGGGATTGTGCTGATGGCTGATAGTCGCACAGCCAACGATCCGCCCTCCTTCATTCCACGACAGTGATGGGCTCGTACAGGCACTTTTCAACCGTTGCTTCATCCAGAGCAATTCCGATTCCGGGTTCCGTCGGAAGGCTCCATCGGCCGTCACGAAGTTCGATTTCAGGCTTCGCCAGATGAGAACGCAGGTATGAAGGGAAAAGGTCCTGATGAAACAGTTCGGTATAAGGGCAATTCAAAACGACGGCGGCAAAATGACGT
>JAJXZM010000138.1 GCA_021780055.1 Acidobacteriota bacterium | reverse complement strand
CCATCCCGAAATCGCCCGACGCATTGTGCGCGAAGGGCACACCATTGGCAATCACACTTATTCGCACCCGTTTCTGTTCTTCCGCAGTAGCAGGTTTATTGCCAGTGAGATCGACCGGGCGCAGGAAGCCATCGAGCGGATCACCGGAGTGCGGCCAACCTTATTCCGACCTCCTTATGGAGCGCGATGGTTCGGCCTGATGCCGGTTTTGCAGCGGCGGCGCCTGAAAATGGTCATGTGGTCGGTAATGGGGTTCGACTGGAAATACCAGACCCAGACGATCATAAGGGCCACGACCCGCAGGCTCCATCCGGGTGCTGTAATTCTTCTCCATGACGGCCACGAGCAGCCGCCTCCTGGTGGTGTCAACCAGTCCAGCACGGTGGAAGCTCTGCCGGCCATCATCGAAGCGATAACCCGGTCGGGCCTTACCTTTGCACCCATTGAGAGGTTTATGGGCTAGCTTTCCCCCCGGGCCGAACCAAGAAATTCTGAAGGCTTCTTTCCAACTGCCAGTGTGGTGAAAAACTGGAAATTCATGTCACATTTGAATACACTCACCTGGCTTTGTGTCCCATTTTGACACACTTGTCGTTAAGTTGACTTTGCCACTTAGGTTGAACAATGCTAATAAGTGTTTTAGATTCATCGACTTATTATTATATTCACGCTTTGGACTCATTGATGCTATCCAGTTTCTAGTTCGGCAGAAGGATCTCTTCCTGCGTGGGTGTGTGAGTGGGCTTAAATCGTGTGCTGGTGGTGGATGATGATCAAGAGAGCCGGAACCTCCTTTCCGAGGTTTTGAGCGCGAACGGCTATTCCGTGGTAGTTGCGGAGGATGGCGAGGGTTTCTGGAAAGCTTTGAACCTGGACGAAGGCAGGGCCGTAATTCTGATTGACCTCCGGATGCCAGGCGAAAACGGTCTGGAGCTGTTACGGAAGCTGCAGGAAAAGAAGATCGCTTGCGAACCGATTCTAATGACATCTTTTATAACCGGGGCGGAACGCGAACTTGCTCGGGAGCTCGGAGTGAAAGCCTTTCTGGAAAAGCCCTTCCGTTTGTCAGAGTTGCTGCGAATGGTCAGCGAACTCGCGGCGGAGGACCCGATTGGGATTTCATCTTAAGACGGACAGGGTCAAGGCAAAGAAACAGGGCCGGTCAGTAAGGAGCAAAGATGGATGTAGGTGAAAAAGTCATTGAAATTATTACTCGGGAACAGCATCTCGATCCCAGTGAGGTATCGATTGACGCAACGTTTGAGGAATTGGGGATCGATTCCCTGGATGGAGTCAACATCCTGTTTGCGCTTGAAGAAGAGTTCAAGATCGATATTCCCGATACTGTGGCGCAGAACATGAAAAGCGTAAGGCAGGTTGTGGACAGTCTTACTCGGGTAATTGAAGGCAAAGACATTTCTGATCTCGCGGCGATGGCCAAGGGCAGCGGCCCGACGGCTAGAAACTAGCTATTGTGGAGTCCACGGTGCGCAGGGTCGTCATAACAGGGCTGGGGGTTTTTTCCTCCACGGGCAGGAACAGGGACAGTTTTTTTGAGAACCTGGTGCAAGGCCGGTCAGGCGTTCGACCTATTACTCAATTCGATTCATCCTCTCTTTCCATCCGAATTGCGGCCGAAGTTGCCGACTACAATCCGGACGACTACTTCCCCCCCAAGCGGCAGGACATGCTGGACAAATTCGCGCAGTTTGCGCTGATTGCTGCCGGCGAGGCGATGGAAAGCAGCGGCATCTCGGTTCGCGATGAAGAGCGCTGCCGTTTCGGGGTGGTGATGGGTTCCGGCATGGGCGGGGCGGGAAGCTATGATGCCGGCTATCACAATCTTTACGCCAAGCAGGTCACACGCCTGCATCCCTTTACAATTCCGCGCATTATGCACAACGCGGCCACGTCGCACATCTGCATGGAGTTTGGCGCCCAGGGTCCCGCGCTTGCCACGTCAACGGCCTGCTCGTCATCGGGCCACGCAATTTCGGAGGCCTTCCACCTTATCAAGTTCGGATTGGCTGATATCATGCTGGCTGGCGGAGCCGACGCCCCCATCACTTACGGTGTGATGCGCTGCTGGGAGGCCGTGCGAGTTCTGGCTTCCGGGAATGGCAATCCTGCCACAGCCTGCCGACCTTTTTCCGCAGACCGCAAGGGAATGGTGATTGGTGAAGGGTCGGGGGTTCTGTTGCTGGAGGAACTGGAGCACGCTCTCAAGCGCGGCGCTCCCATCTACGGCGAGCTTGCCGGTTGCGGCATGAGTTCGGACGCCTCCCACATCACCCAACCATCGGTGGACGGTCCGGTCCGCGCCATCCGCATGGCGCTTGATGAAGCCAGAGTTCCGCCCGAAGAGATTGATTACATTAACGCACACGGGACCGGAACGCGCCTGAACGACTCTACCGAAACTCAGGTTATCAAGGAAGTCTTCAAGGACCACGCCAGGAATCTGGCGATCAGCTCAACGAAGTCAATGCACGGACATGCGATGGGAGCGACCGGTGCGATCGAGTTTGTGGCCACGGTGCTGGCGGTCAAGCACGGCGTAATTCCACCCACTGCCAACTACACGGAACAAGACCCCGAGTGCGACCTTGATTATGTTCCCAACGAGGCGCGGGAAAAGCCTTTACGGGCTGCGCTTTCGAACTCCTTTGCGTTTGGAGGCTTAAACGCCGTGCTGTTGGTGCGACACTGGAATTGATATCCTCATCTTCCCGCGGAGACGCGGTTCGGAACCAGGTATTTTCGGAGCAGGCATGGAAATCAAGCGAATCGCTATCCTGACCCTCGGTGTGGGGGCTGGGAATTCACGGGCAAGCCAGGCTATTCATCAGGCCCTTCACGATGGCGCGGATAATGTTGAGGCGCGCACAATCGATGTGCTGGATTTCGCGGAGCCGTGGTTCCTCCGCTTCTACCTCTATCCTTACTGGCTGACGATAAAACGTGTTCCCTGGGTTAGGCGCAAATTCTTTGAATGGCGGCATCGGAAGCGTCTGCGGAGGGTGGCCCCCGATTGGCTTTTCCGGCACGGCTGCCGCTCGGTCCTTGCGCGTCTCCAGTCTTTCCGTCCGCATCTGGTGATTGTAACGGAGGCATGCGCTGCGAGGCTGGCTGTGATTGGAAGGCGGGACGGCTGGTTTGATGCTCCGATCCTGGCTGCGCAGACGGACTTCTGCACGGAACCCGTCTGGGTCAGGGACGAAATTGACGTTCATTGTGTGGGCAGTGAAGAAGCCAAGCGGCAGATGATTTCCTGGGGAGTTTCTGTAAATCGTATTCTCTATTGCGGCGTGCCGATAGATCCCTCTTTTGCGCTTAGCTTCGACCGGGTTGAGCTTCGCCGGGCCGTTGGCCTGCATCCGAACCGGCCCGTGGTGCTGGTGATGGGCGGCGGGATTGGGCTCGCACCGCTTGATGCCATCATCCAGAGCTTGGAAGTGTGCCGCCACCCCATCCAGGTAATTGCCGTTGCCGGAAGAAATCGCACCCTGCGTGAGCGGTTGGAATCGCTGCGGGGGCAACTGGCTCTTGACCTTCAAGTTTTTGGCTGGACGGATTCTGTGCCGGAACTGATGGGCGCGGCCGACCTGCTGGTTACCAAGCCGGGCGGCGTTACCGCCTCTGAAGCGCTGGCTGCGGGCGTGCCCATGATCCTTACGTCCCCGGTTCCGGGGATGGAGGAAAGCCACCTGAAGTTTCTGGTCAACCAGGGGGTTGGGCTGGCAGCTAAAGAGCTGCAGGAGATTCCCGCGCTGGTGTCCGGACTGCTCGATGACGCCAAACGCAGGGAGGCATTGATTTCGCGCGCCCGCGACCTGGCGCGGCCTGACGCTGCCTATGCGGTGGCCCAGGTGGCAAGGGCCCTGCTTGAAAAGGCTACGTACATCGATCTGCTTGCGGCGCCTTCGCCTGCTTCGGGTGAAACGGCATACCTGATGTAAACTGACGGATGCTTCAGGATTTTTGGCATGAACGGTAGAGGGTGTCCGTTCTCAAGAGCGACTCCCTGAATACCACATTTCGGCACCGCTGACGTCGCACGTTGACGTTTACAGCCGTTTTTTTGACTTCATGGTTGCTGACCTACGGAAGATCGTTGAACGCCGGGTGATTGGCGACTCGATCCCCAGGCTTGTGCGCTGGGGTAAATGGCTTTCACCCACACTGATCCACCGGATCCAGATGGATGGTTTCCGGCGGGTTGTCCGCTATGCGGCCGCGCGCCAGAAGTTCTTTGCTCGCAAGCTTCAGGAAGCCGGCCTCCGCGCGGAACAGATTCGCCGGCCTGAGGACCTTGGAGAAATTTTCACCACGCCCGAAGACATTCGAAATCTTCCATCGGAGGAATTCCTTTGCCGGGAGCCCGAATCTGTGTTTGAAACCACCGGCACTTCCGGCGGGCCAAAGCGGGTCTTCTTCAGCTACGATGAGCTCGATTTCTCGGCGCGGTACGAGGCGGCGGCCTTCTATGATAACGGCATGCGGCCAGGCGACCGCGTGGTTTGCACCTTTGACGCCGGGTACTGGATCAGCAGTTGGGTAACGTTTCTGGCTTGCAAGCAACTGGGGGTTTTCTGCTCGGCGGTGGGCAAGCCGCACCCTGCGGAGGTCTATGACCGCCTGGGGCGTTATCACTACAACGTGATTGTGGCCGACCCGACGTGGCTGGTGAGCCTGAGCGAAATTGCCGAGAAGCAGGGTCGGTTTCCGGTCAAGCTGATCTTTGCCGCTGGCGATCGCATGACGGATGCCTATCGCGACTATGTCCAGCGTATCTGGAACGCTCCGGTGATTCTCGGCTACGGCTCGACAGAGATGGGCGGCGGCGCCGGAATGGAATGTCTCGAACGCAACGGCTACCACATGGACGAGTACAACCTGCTCTTTGAAATTCTCGATCCCGATCCGGACGGCTACGGCGAACTGGTGGTGACTACTCTCTCGCGCCGGACCACGCCGCTGATCCGCTACCGCGTCCGCGACATCACGCGTTTTTTTGACGGCCCCTGCCCTTGCGGGACCACCGTGCGCCGCCTGGCGCGAATTCGCGGACGCCGCGACGAGATGGTGGTGATGGGCGCTGGCAACATGTATCCGGAGATTTTTGAAAAGGTGTTGTCCGACGTTGCGGGGCTTTCCAGCAACTGGCAGGTGGCAGTCCGGCAGGAGGACCTGCACGACATCCTGGAATTCCGTCTGGAACTGTCCAATGGAGTTTCCAATGCAGCCGTTGAAGACGCGGTCCGGAAGAACCTTGAGGCGCGCTATCCGGATGTCTGGGCCAATCAGGCGTGTGGAATGTACAAAGTGGCGTTCCGTTTTTGCCCCCCCGGGACGCTCGTCCAAGGGCGGAAGAGCAAACGCCTTGTGGACGAGCGCGGGGAGTAGGGT
>JAJXZM010000271.1 GCA_021780055.1 Acidobacteriota bacterium | reverse complement strand
CGACAGGATTTCGTTCAGAACAAAGCGGTCATTCATGCCGCAACATCGCTCTACTTGAATCCGGAATCCGGGAAGCCGAAGAAAGGGGCATCACCGACAGAGAAAAGACCGGGGACGCTGCGCCGCTTTGTGGATGTCGTGAACCAGTTTGATCCAGTTTGGGATCTCTACTCCATCGGAACGGACGAACTCATCAACAAGCTGCCGAATGAATTCGCTACGTACGTCTGATTCGGAAGGCGAGTGCATCAAGAATCTGCGCGAGTCTCTGGGGATTCTCAATCTCGCATTCCCAGATTGTTGAAACGGACCATCCGAGGCGCTTGAGCTCGTTGCGGATGACCTCATCTCGCGCGACGTTTTGCCTGAATTTCTCCAACCAAAAGTCGGTCCGGCTCTTCGGCGTATAAGCCATTTTGCATCCGGCGTGGCGGTGCCAGAAACAACCGTGGACAAGGATCACGTGTTTCCATTTCGGAAGAACGATATCTGGCTTTCCCGGAAGCGATTTGCCGTGCAGCCGAAAACGGAATCCGAGACGGTGCAAGGCGGAGCGCACGGCGACTTCGGGCCCCGTATCGCGTGAGCGGATTCTTCCCATGTTCCAGCTACGCCGCTCTTTGCTTAACCTATCCATTACTCATTCCTGGTCGGGCTCAGCGAAATGCCTCGCGACAATATCCGCCAGTTGATACGCCAGCAACGGTGGAACTGCATTGCCCACCTGCTTATATTGTTCCGTTTTTCCCCCCAGAAACAGATAGTTATCCGGAAAGGTCTGGAGTCTTGCAGCTTCACGGACGGTAAGGCTGCGGCACTGTGTCGGATCGTAATGGATGAAGTAATGCCCATCCTTGGCGATGTGAGCCGTCACAGTCGTCGAGCAGCGGTGCTTTACCTGTACCCTGAAACGGTCTGCAAACACTAAATCTGCTTCGCTGTCCTTCTCAAGCACCTTGACGTTCTCATGATTCGGGAGAAGGTCCGGAGGAAAATCAAGGAGTGTGGGCGATTTCTTGATCGCGGCCCCGAAGCATGACGCGAACAGATAGCGCCAGAGATCATCTTTCCGGTGACGGCGGGCTTCATGATTGCATACCCCACCCAGCTTTGGATCTCCGAACCAGTCAGGCTCCCATCCCGGCAGCTTTGAACTCTTCACGAATTCGCCACCGCCGCCAACATTCAGCAGCCTCTTAAGCGATGCGCGAATCGTTTTCCGCAATTCAGGTGCAACGCCGCTCTTGTCAGCGGAGATGTGGGGAAGGATCTCACGGACCGCCTGCGCCCAGACGTCCTGAGTGTCATTCTCCTTTTTCGAGCTTCCCTTGCCGGAAAGGCGGCTTCTGAGGCGTGGCAGATCGCCAATGGCTTTCCCCACGGAAACTTGCTTTTCGACATTAGGGAGTTTCCCGGGCGTCCAGTCGATGCCATTGCGCACACCGAGCACGATAAATCGATGGCGCGCCTGAGGAATGCCGTGAAGTTCCGACCGGATGATATAGTCGGACGGATCCCGCTGAGCACCTTCGAATGGAAGGGTCTCGCCGTAGTCCGCAAACGGGTAAAGCTTGTATCTCAGTGGTGCAGGAACTCTATCGTCGCCCTTGCCTCCGCCTGGAGGATTTTCCAGATCAGCAAGAATCTTCTGCACTATATATTTCCCTTTGAGCTTTGACGACAGAATCCCTTTCACGTTCTCCATCACAAATATGGGAGGACGGTGAACCTTCAGGATTCTCAAATATTGTTTGTAGAGGGTGTGCCGGCCGTCTTTTTCGTACTCATCGCGGTCCTCGTTGATACGTCGAGAGCGGCCGACAAGCGAATAGGCCTGGCATGGCGGCCCGCCGATCAGTACCCAGTTCTTGGCGCCGTTGAGCGCCGTTCTGATTCGACGGTCTACCTCGGTGGCATCGGTCTTGCCGAGCACTGCCTGCCACGCCTCCGCGTCCGAAGCCGCGGCCTGGTCTTTGTACTTCGCGTAGAGCTCATCCGGACTCAGCTTTCCCTTAAGAACCTGATAGTACTCATCGGGCGCTTGACCAGGCGCAAACTGCCGGAAAAAGCTCCGCAGCCGAAGCGTTGCCCGCGCGTCAGGATCCATCTCGATTGAAAGTGCAATCTTGAAGAGCCGATGGCGCTCGCCGTCAAGACGTGAGGCAAAGCCCTCACCAAGTCCGCCTGGCCCGGCAAAGAGATCAATAACAGGGATCACACTCCAGGATACCTGGTAGCCTCGCGAAGTGGCAATGTCCGGATAAGCCGCCTACCGTCAATGCCTATCCACGCGGACAAAAGGTGCGTGAAACCTCAAATCGTGGAAAAGACAGCGTCCGCGTCAACGGAAGGCTGTCTTAGTGCGGCAGCAATCTGTCGAGGATCATGGGTATCGCTGGGGCATGTCGTTGAAATAGAGGAAACCACCTGATCATCATCGTCAGTGATGGAAGCACCCCAGGTAGTATCCGCAGTACCCCAGAGGATCTCACCACCGTTTTTGCGAGGGAGCACAACGCAGTAAATCCCTCCTCCGGTGTCTTGCGAGAAGGCCGAAAGCCCTGTTTCGCTGAGGGCTGCAGCCACCGCCTCAGCCAACTCTTCTTCCGTCAACTCTTCGTCTCGTTGCTCCACGGTTTCCTCTCGATCAGAACAGGCGTTCGACTCAGCCTTGAGCTGAACTATAAGACATTGTGATCCGAGTACGTCCGCACGGCCAAGATCTATCCATTAGCTAGTTCGCTGCGCGCGAACGCTTCGGCACTCGGCCAATCGGCGGATACGTAATGATCCTCGGCTTTGCCATCCCTGTGTACGCTGACCACAAAGAAGGAGTACTGCCTTGGAGACTGTCTGACATCTTCAAGAGAGTCTTCGCTCAGTTCGTCCCAGAGGAAATCGTCATACTCGAGTCCCAGAGGATCTGGAATATCCTCTGGGGCGTACTTGTCAGCAATTCCGATAGCCTCGGCGAGTTTTCGTTTGGCCTCGACTTGCATTTCATCAAAGACCTCACGGGCATACGAAGGGTCGTAGGTCTTAATGACCTCGACCGTAAGTGGCCCGACACTTTCTTTCAGGAACATCTCCTGCTTAGGCATATATGTTCTTGTTCTCCGGTCAGCACAATCCCGGTCCAAAGATAGATTGTACGATTGCTGCGCTGTCAGGGGTTGTTGGGTAGTTGGGTCAATTGAAATTAGCAGGGTGGAGACAGGTATAGGCTGTCAATGTGCCTGCAGCGCGTCACAAGCCGTTTTGCAGCGGGGTGGGAGAAACATTGCCTCCCAGGTCACACCTGACCCCGAGTGCCTCAGTGCCTCGGGGTTCCCGTTTTCAAACTGACCACTGCTCGGTGTTGGCGGTCCCGTATCGATGGTTGCGCCTGGGTTGCAGATCCTGCCGCGCTTTGCCGTATTCTGCAAGACGAAAGTAGATAACCCGCCTAGGTTCAATGGCTTTTGATCGACTCATAACCCAAAGGTCGCTGGTTCAAATCCAGCCCCCGCAACCAAAACAAATTAATTAACGGTTGACTTTTCATAAACCACCCCATCTGTTTGACTTCCACTGATTCACTCCAGGAAGTTGTTCAAAACCCTATCGCGTCGGCGTTTTTCAAAGGTCACGACTTGAGATGCTGAGGGAAAAACCCATGTTTTTCTCGTTCTTGTCTTGCGCAAAGCTCTCAAAACACTGTTTCAAAAAGCTCCTATTCATATAGGTGGACCCCGATTACTATGCGCCAACTGACAATTGCCACTCAGCCGAGTTTTGAAAAGTACGGCAGCAAAAACCGCCGCGAAGAGTTTCTCGCAACAATGCAAGCCTTCCTCCCGTGGGCCAGGTTTGGGGCGTGCGCGTGCGGGCCAGGGTGGAGTGGCCGTTTCTCGCATCCTGAGGCGCGCCTTCAAGTACGCCAAGGTGTGGTATCGCGGCATCCGGATAAATCATCAAGGGCTCTTGGCGGCCTTCGCGCTGGTCAATGTGTATCAGCATCGCAAGCGGTTGTTGAAGGCGCTGCCTGCGCCGGTCCCGTGCGGAGCGTGAAGTCGCAGCCATGGACAGGTCTTGCCTTGATGATCGGGAAATTAATGGCCAGGTCCACGGTAACGCAAGAAGCTGGAGATTTGTGGTCCAGAATCTGAATTGTCGAGAGGTGGGCATCCTGCTGTGTGGCGAGGCAAAGAGGCTGAAGGCGCTGAGAGTGATGGTTTTGTAGAGTTGGTGACGTAAATTACTGAATTAACGAATCGATTTACCGTAAAAAGAACGGGGATTCTGGGTAAAAAAGTAATTTACGAAGGATGGCTGGTGGGCTCTCGATGTGCCGTAATAAAACCATAAGGATGCGTCATTTAGGTGAGTTTCCAAGATTAAATGGTTTGGATTAAATAAGTTCCCATTCACGACACCTGTAAATTTAGCGGTGCGTTACGTTGCGCGTCGTCTTATGTGATTGGTTGAATGGTCGCTGATTAAGGAGGCGGGTTAACAGGCCTTTAAGATCACCCAAAAGCCCAGACAAGCTTGGGTGGCCATGAATCGGACAGGGGTGTCCTAGGGTGGTCATCCGACAAGGGAATGGGATTTGAGATGGTTTGAATAGCCGCCGCGCACCGCAAGGGGTGCATGAATTTCTTTTGGAGGAAACAATGACGCAAAGATGGATACGGGAGATCTGTTTACTGTTCGTTCTGGCCTTGGCGTTGCCATTGCTTGCGCAGTCGGATCTCGCAACAATCACGGGTACATTGACGGACTCGACCTCGGCAAGGTTGCCGGGTGTGACGGTGCGTGTGACCAATGTGGCCACGAACGAAACCAAGGTAGTAATGACGGACGGGATGGGCAACTATCGCATTGGCAATTTGCCGGTGGGCACCTATAACGTGAGGTTTGAGAAAGCGGGCTTTGAGAGCCAGCAGGACAAAGGCGTGGTGCTTTTGATCAGCCAGGTGGCTGAGCTGGACGCCAAGCTGAAGGTGGGCACGGTATCGCAGGTTGTAGAAGTCACCTCTGCGACGCCGATCTTGCAGAGCGAAGACGCGTCCCTTTCAACAAACCTGAATGCCGAGGCGGAGAGCGAATTGCCGCTGAATGTGTCTGGCAGCCGAAATCTTTCAAACTTTATGTTTGCGTATGTGCCTGGTGTTGAGGGCAATGATTACAGTTCGCACATCAATGGCGGAATGGCGCTGACCAAGGAAGTTTTGATTGACGGCACGTCGGCGGTATCGCAGTTGGGCGGCTACATCAGCGAGTCGCAGCCCCCGATGGAGTCTGTGCAGGAGTCGGAAGTGGACTCGGCGGGCATTGATGCCGACGCAGGGCGCACGGGCGGTGGTGTGTTCAAGTATGAGATGAAGTCGGGCTCGAACGAGTACCATGGCACGTTGTTTGGGTTTATG
>JAJXZM010000024.1 GCA_021780055.1 Acidobacteriota bacterium | reverse complement strand
GTTGACTACCTGCTGAAGCCGATCGAGCGGAACCGCCTGGAAAAAGCCTTGCAGCGGGTGCGCGGAATGATGGAAGCCTCCGCATCGGCTTTCCAGAAGCTGGATCGGCTGGTAAACATGATCGGAGAGCGTCCCGCCGCGCAGTCCAGCAAACTGGTGGTAAAGAGCGGAAACCGAATGGTGCTGGTGGATTCATCCGACATCATTTATGCCACCATCGAAGACGGTGTGATCCGGATTGTGACCAAGGACCTCGATGGCCACTCGAATTTTCGCACCGTGGAAGAACTGCAGGGCAACCTGGACCCCAACGTTTTCTGGCGCGTGCACCGCTCCTACCTGGTGAACATCAATCGCATCAAGGAAGTCGTTCCCTGGTTCAAGAGTTCCTACCAGCTGAAAATGCAGGACCGCAAAGAGACCGAAATCCCGGTGAGCCGCGCGCAGACACGAAAGCTGCGCGAACTGCTGAACCTTTGAGAAGTGCCAATCAAGAGATTTTTGTCGCGGTTGAGTTGCCCGGACTTCGGCAATCCGCCGAGAGGGAATTGTTTTTAAGCGTTGCGGTGGAAATAACTCTGGAGCGCCTGCACGAGGCCCGCGATGGTTGATTCCGCTGCTTCGAGGGAAACTTGCAGGCCCTGCTTGCGGATTGTCTCGGATGTGATGGGACCGATGGATGCCAAGGCAACGCGTTCCAGAATGCCGCGAAGGCCCTCGCTCTCAAGCAGCTTCACAAAGTTCGTCACCGTGGACGAACTGGTGAAGGTGACGGCGTCGGGCGCCGGCGTGAGGAGCCGTTCGAGTTCGCCCGGCGCAAATTCGGGCCGCACCGTTTCGTAAGCCTCCACAACTTCCACATGTGCGCCGCGCTCTTCAAGTGTGCGGGGCAAAACGTCGCGCGCGATCTTAGCCCGCGGAATCAGAAATCTTTTTCCGCGCACCTCCACGCCTTTCAGGTGCTCGATCAATCCTTCCGCAACGTATTCCTTTGGCATGAAATCGACTCGAATGCCGGTGGCCGCGAGCTCCGCCGCAGTTCCGGGGCCGATGGCGCCGATCGCGAGCCCTTTCAAGTCACGCACGTCGCGGCCGCACACGGGAAGGCGCTGCAGGAATTTCCTGGCGCCGTTCGCTGAAGTGAAGACCAGGAAATCAAAATCCTGCAGCCGACTGATGGTCTGGTCCATCGGTTGCCACGATTGCGGATCTTGCACCTCGATGGACGGAATTTCGATGGCTTCCGCACCCAGTTGTTCGAGCGACTCTCTGAGTGTGCTGGCCTGCTCGCGCGTGCGTGTGATCACAATGCGTTTGCCAAAAAGCGGCAAGAGTTCAAACCAGTTCAATTCATCGCGCAGATTGACAACCTCGCCCACCACGATGACCGCCGGCGCTTCGATGCCCTCGGCTTTTTCGGCGATGTCGGCCAGCGTACCCGTCACAGTTTGTTGCCCGGCGCGTGTCCCCCAGCGGATCACGGCAACCGGCGTTTTCGGGCTCCGCCCCGCAAGGGCGAGGGCCGCGCTGATTTCCGCCAGGTTTTGGACACCCATAAAAAGCACCAGCGTGTCCGCTCCCCTGGCAATTTTCTCCCAATCCACGCTGCTTGTTGACTTGGACGGGTCTTCATGGCCGGTGACGAACGCGACGCTCGACGACAGATCACGATGGGTCAGCGGAATGCCCGCATAGGCCGCCGCCGCATACCCCGACGAAACTCCGGGAACCACTTCGAAAGGAATGCCGGCCTGCGCCAGCGCCTGCGCTTCTTCGCCGCCACGCCCGAAAATGAATGGATCGCCGCCTTTCAGCCGGACGACCATTTTGCCCTCCGCCGCCTTGCTCGCCAGCAGTTCGTTGATGGATTCCTGGGGAAGTGTCTTCTCGCCTGCGCGTTTGCCAACGCAGATCTTTTCACAATCGGGCCGCGCGTATCGAAGGAGGTCCTCATTGGCCAGAAAGTCGTAAACAACGGTGTCTGCACGTTCAAGGGCGGCTTTGCCCTTGAGCGTCAGCAGACCGGAATCGCCCGGTCCCGCGCCGACCAGATAAACTTTTCCGTTCATATCAACCTGCCAGGAGCCGGAGGATCGACGACGATGATGGCGCTGCCAAAGTTATTCCGGCCCCGCATGGCTGAGAAGTTGGCGCGCTCCCTGGCGCAGAAGTTCCTTGGCCACCCGCTTGCCGAGATCTTCCGGGTCATCCGGCTTGCCTGAGGCGTTGGCGCGCAGCACTCGCGCGCCCGCGGGGTCGGCAACCACTCCCATAAGATGCAACTGCCCGGAGGCGTGCTTTGCAAACGCCGCGATGGGAAGCTGGCATCCGCCGCCCAGCGCATCAAGCATGGCCCTTTCCGCCCGTACGGCCTGATGAGTAGGCGCGTGGTCAAGCGGCGCAACTGCCTCTTTTACTGCTGTGTTCTGCAGGCGGATTTCGATGGCCAGCGCACCCTGTCCAACGGCGGGAGCAATTTCGGTTTCGCTGAACCAACTGGTGATGCGCCCGGCGAAACCCAGGCGCTTCAGTCCCGCGCCGGCCAGCACCAGCGCATCGCAGTCGCCGCGCTCAAGCTTTCGCAGACGGGTATCCACGTTGCCGCGCATGGGGACCATTGTGAGATCGGCACGCAGCGCCAGCAGTTGCGACTGGCGGCGCAGGCTGCTGGTGCCGATGCGCGCGCCGGCGGGCAGTTGACCCAGCGTCACTCTGCCTTTTGAAACCAGGGCGTCATGCGGATCTTCGCGTTCGGGGACCGCCGCCACGCCCAAACCTTCGGGCAGATCGGTGGGAAGGTCTTTCATGCTGTGCACGGCCAGATCGACTTGGCCGGCCAGCAGCGCCTCTTCAATTTCCTTGATGAACAACCCCTTGGTTCCAGACGCCGCCAGCGCCGCAGTCTGGAGCTTGTCGCCGCTGGTCTTGATGATCCGGATCGCGACTTCGTGCCCCGCGGACTCCAGCCGGTCCCTGACCCAGTGTGCCTGCCACAGCGCGAGTGAACTGCCGCGTGAACCAATCGTAATCTTCATGAGGTTGGCGATAGTTTCAAAATGTTCAGCGGAAACGCAGAACGAAATTTAAAAGCTGAAAAGCTGAGAAGCTGCGAACGGATTTTCCGGCCAAGCCCCACTGGCCGGCGCGTTACTCCGCCACGCCGAACATTTTCCGGACCATGGTCACCAGCGAACTCTGCTCCGGCTGGCCAACGCCGCTCTTCAACTCCCTGATCGGGCCGTGAAGGATCTTGTTCAGAATGCCGTGCGTCAGTGCGTCCACGGCCTCGCGCTGCTGGGGCGTCAGGTCACCCAGCCGGTTCCGGTAACGATCCAGTTCGTTCTCGCGAATGCTTTCGAGCCGCTGCTCGAGCGCCACAATCGTCGGCACGATTTCGCGCGACGCCAGCCGCCGCATGGCCTTCTGCACTTCTTCCTGGATGATCTCCTCAGCCCACTCCGCTTCCCGCTCGCGCTGCTTCTTGTTGGCCTCAACCACCTGTCCCAGGTCGTCAATATCGTAGACGAAGGCGTTATCCAGTTCGTTAACGGCCGGATCGATGTTGCGCGGCACCGAGATGTCCACAAAAAACATGGGCCGGTTCTTACGGACGGCCAGCCATCGCTCCGCGTGGTGGCGGTGGATCACATAATGTGGCGCCGAGGTCGAGCAGATGACAATGTCGGCCTTTTCCACATGGTCGAGCATCTGCTCAATGCGGATGGCGGTACCATGAAAGGCCTGCGCCAGTTCCACCGCGCGCTCGTAGGTGCGGTTCGCTACCAGGATGCTGCCGGCGCCGCTTCGAATCAGGTTCCTGGCGGCGATTTCGCTCATCTTGCCCGCGCCAAGCACCAGGATGGTCTTGCCCGTCAGGTCGCCGAAGATCTTTCGGGCCAGTTCCACCGCCGCGTATGAAACTGAAACCGCGGAGGCTCCGATGGCCGTATTCCGCCGGACTTTGCGTGCTACGGCCAGGGCCTGCAGGCTGATTTCATTCAGGGTGCCGTTCAGCGCGCCTGCTTCACGCGCCGCCGTGTAAGCCTGCTTCAACTGGCCAAGGATTTGCGGCTCGCCCACTATCATCGAGTCCAGGCTTGACGCCACGCGAAACAGGTGTTCAATGGCTTCCTGCTGGGCATGCTGGTAAAAGTGGCTTTCATAAAGGGCCAGGTTGCATTGATGATGGTCGGCAAGAAATTCGCGGATGATGCTTCCCGGATCTGCGTCGTCCTGGGCGTTGGCAATCACTTCAACCCTGTTGCAGGTGGAGAGAATCAGACCCTCTTTGATGCCTTCACGGCGCACCAGGTCGGACACGGCCTCTCGAAGCCGCGATTCCGGAATGCTCATCCGTTCCCGAACTTCTACCGGCGCCGTCCGATGGTTGATTCCAACAAGAGCGAGGTTCATCTTCTCTCTAAATCACCAACACCTATGTATTTTCCGGCAATTCGCCCCCAGCCGTATGTGAGCTACATCACATCATGGCGTCTTGCCCAGCCGGGGGATATACCCGTGCCACCCGCTGACAAAACTGATGCCTACAAACGTCACCATGATTGCGGCAAAGCCCACGATGGCCACGTAGGCGGAGAGTTTTCCCGGCCAGCTCCCGCTCAGCCGTGCTGAGAACAGAAACAGGTAAATCAGCCAGGTGATCAGGGCCGCAAGAATTTTGGGATCAAGCTCCCACGGGCCGTGCCAGGTCCTCGCCGCCCAGACATACCCGGTCAGGATGCCAATGGTCAGGAAGGGAAGCCCGAACTTGAGCGACCGGAAGTAGAGCTGGTCGCAGACTTCCAGCGAGGGCAGCCGGTAATAAGTTTGCTGGGGGTTCCTGGACTTCAGCTGCCGTTCCTGGATCAGGTACATGACGGCGGCGACAAAAGTGAGAAAAAAGCCCACGTAGCCCAGCATGATGCTGCTGATGTGGACCATCAGCCAGCCGCTGCGGAAAGCCATGGACTGGAACGATGGTCCCGGACGCAGCGCCGAAATCAGGGTCAGGACAAAAACCAGGGGCAGCATGAAAATGCCCAGAATGTCGATCCGGTAGCGCAGATAGGCCAGGAAAAATGCCAGGGTTACCAGAAACGCGAAAAACGAGAGCGCGCTCTGAACATCAATCACCGGAAGGCGATGCAGATTTACGGCCCTCGTGGCGAGAGATGCGCCATGGGCTACAAGCCCCGCGCCCAGGGCCAGGAGCGACCAGGAGGGTACCGACGGGCGATGCTTCATAAGCGACGGGACCATCACCACGATGCCAACAAAATAAAAGATTAACGCCAGCCATAATAGGATGGAGTGCATAAGCTTCCCTGAAAGGCTTCAATCCGTAGTATTATAGCACCCTGCGGTCCTTGCTGTGACTGCGGAAACGCCATTGCGCACAGTTGGGGATTGCTGCT
>JAJXZM010000289.1 GCA_021780055.1 Acidobacteriota bacterium | reverse complement strand
AACTTCTGGATCGCTGGCACCTTTTCCGGCGGCACCTCCACGCCCAGATCGCCGCGCGCTACCATGATGCCGTCGGAAACCTGCAGAATCGCGTCCAGATGTTCCACCGCCTGGGGCTTCTCCAGCTTGGCGATGATCCATGTGTGCCCGCCTAGCGCCGCAACCCGGTTCCGCACCAGGCTTACATCCTCTGCCGTGCGCACAAACGAAACCGCAATCGCATCTACTCCGTGCTTCAGCGCGAACTCCAGATCCTCTGAGTCCTTCTCCGTCAGCGAAGGCGTGCGCACCAGAACGCCCGGCAGATTGATGCCCTTATGCTCGCCCAGCGTGCCGCCGTTGATGATCTCGCAGATTACGTCGTCCCCATTCACCTCGTGTACCCGCAGTTCGATCAGCCCGTCCGACAGCAGAATCCGCGAGCCCTGCTCCACGTTCTCGGCCAGGGTCTGGAACGTGGTGCCCACGCAGGCAGCCGTGCCCAGCACATCGCGCGGCGTAATCGTCAACCGCTGGCCGGCCTTCAGTTGCACTGACTGGTGGTCCTTCAACAGGCCGGTGCGGATCTTCGGCCCCTGCAGATCGCCCAGAATGCACAGCGGCTTCCGTTCTTCCTTGCTCAGCTTGCGTATCTTCTCGATTACAGCCACCTTGCGTTCGTGGCTGCCATGTGAAAAGTTCAGCCGGACCACGTCAACACCGGCGCGGATCAGGTCGCGAATAACGGAATCGGTATTCGATGCAGGGCCCAGCGTGGCAACAATCTTGGCGCGGCGTTGCGAAGGTGCGTCCTGCAGATTCAGATCGGCAAAAGTCATCGAATATAGCTCCAGCGGCAATTGGTTTTCTGCCAAAAAGTTAATGAAGCGGGTGAGAGTGGCAATGGAGCGCTGCTGCATTTATTGTAAATGGACGGACACGGAAATTGCGGCCTTCGAGCCTTCCGCGCAAAGGCTGCTTGCCGATTCGGTCTCCCGCCTGCTTGCGCGATTACTGCCCCGTACGCGCCAGCTCTGGCGTTGTCCTGCCCTGGGACATCCCGACCTGCCGCTCCCAGTAAAGTACGCCGTTCAGCTCCGCCCCCAGCAGCACGCTGAATGAGGTGATGTAAAGCCAGACCAGCGTGGCAATTCCGGCCGCAAACGACCCGTAGATCCGCGAGTAGTTGGCCACCGTGGTCACGTACCAGCCATAAACCAGCGTGGCCGGAAACCATATGATCGTTCCCGCCACCGCTCCGGGCAGCACCCACAGCCAGTGTTCCGTGCGCCGCGTGCCAAAGTGATACAGCGCCGTCAGCACCGCCAGAATCCCCATAAAGCTCAATGACCATCGTGCGACGCGCCAAAGGACAAGAACGACGTGGCGCAGCTCGTGCCCCGCATTATTGACCATCCATAATTCGATCTGGTGGCCGAAGACGATTGCCAGCGAAGCCAGCGACAACGGAATCAAAACGATGAAGACCAGCATCAGCCCCCGGAGGCGGCGACCCCAGAACGTCCAGCTCTCCGGCGGAAGCCGGTACGCGCGGCGAAATCCTTCCATGAATGAAAGCATCACGCCCAGGCCCGCAAAAAGGCTCAGGCCGGCCGCCGATACCAGCACCTGCCCGGAGTGAAACGGGTGCGCCAGAATCGACGACTGTACCAGGTCCAGCGTGTCGGGCGGGATAAACTGCTCCAGCACATTCCGGGTCTCGCCCACCAGGGTCGGGCCCTCCTCCACCTGTGCCGCCACGGTGGTCATGATCAGCAATGCGGGAAAAAACATCAGCATCCCCGAAAATGCTGCGGCCTTGGCCGTATTCAACACATCGTGCGCATAGGCGTGGATCAGCGCTTCTCGGACTCTGGCGAAGTAACGTGGCATATGGGACAACGCCAGAGTAGTGCATTTTGATCCCTTGCGGAAAGAAAATCGGCGCTCCGTCGGCGCGGCCCGCTCCAGCTCGGCGTTGTCCCGATCCGCGAGACGCTTCGTGTCTCCGGCATCGCGTGCGCTGATTCCCTTCGCCGCCTCGCTCTGTTGCCTTCGGTGCAATGTCCTACAATGCCCCAGAGGGACGAACCATAATGAAATTGTCGCTGAAATCTTGCTGTTATCCATTTGCCCTTCCGGTTCTCATCGTGGCCATGCTGCTGGCCGTTATTCCTGCATCCGCGCAGCGCGGCAGCGAAGTCGACCGGGCCATGGCTCTTCTGCCCGCGCCGTCGCAATCCGTCGTCAAGCGGCTGATGAGCCTCTCGCAGTTGCCGCCCGGGGTATGGAAGTTGCACGAGGGCGATTTGCCGCACGGAGAAGCTGTCGATCTCGACGACAGCGCTTGGCAAACCGCCAAAGTCGGCGCGCAATACCCCACCAGCGCCATCTGGTTTCGCCAGACCATTCAGATTCCCGCCACGCTGGACGGTTACGACCTCACCGGCGCGCGCGTCTGGTTTCAGTTCCAGGCCAACGCCAATGGGCCTATCCCGGAGATCGTCTACTTCAACGGTCGCCGCGTAGCCCTCGGCGAGGATCTTGAGCCCGAGATCCTCTTCGATCATGCGCAGCCCGGTGAAAAAATCGTGGTCGCCGTCAAGCTGCTCCAGAGCGCCGACGAAAAATCCTTCCGCGGCGCCACCTTGCGCGTCGATTTTCCTGAGAATCGACCCAACCCGCACGACCTGGCCGATGAGTTCCTCTCCGCCGCCATCCTGCTGCCCTCGCTGGCGCCCGGCGACAACGGCAAAACTGAGATCCTGAATCACTCCATCGCCGCCGTCGATATGGGTGCGCTCGATGGCCACGATTCCGTCCGCTTCGATGCCAGCCTGAAGGCCGCGCATCAGCAGCTTGAGGCCCTCCGCCCTCTGCTCCGGCAGGCTACCTTCCTGCTCGACGGTAACGCGCACATTGACGCGGCCTGGCTCTGGCCGTGGACCGAGACCGTCGATGTCGTCCATCGCACCTTCGGCACCGCGCTTCAGTTGATGAACGAGTATCCGGACTACGTCTACACCCAGTCGGCCGCCGCCTACAACGAGTGGATGGCCGATAAGTATCCCGCGCTCAACAATGAGATCAAGAAGCGCATCAAAGAGGGCCGCTGGGAGATCGTCGGCGGCATGTGGGTCGAGCCCGATCTGAATATGCCCAGCGGCGAATCCCTCGTGCGTCAGATTCTCGTCGCCAAGCGCTGGTATCAGCAGAACTACGGCGTGGACGTGCGCATCGGCTGGAATCCTGACTCCTTCGGCTACACCTGGCAGCTCCCGCAAATCTACAAAAAGAGCGGGATCGACTACTTCGTCACCCAGAAAATGGCCTGGAACGACACCAACACCCTCCCCTTCAAGCTCTTCTGGTGGGAGTCGCCCGATGGTTCCAAGGTGCTTGCCTATTTCCCGCACGACTACGTCAATCTCAGTCTCAACCCGGTGCGCCTCAGTGATGACCTCGCCACCGCGCGCAAGTTCTCGCCCGGCCTGACTGAGATGATGGACCTCTACGGCATCGGCGACCACGGCGGCGGGCCCACCCGCGCCATGCTCGACGAGGGCTTCCACTGGAAGGACGGCGATCACGTCACTCCCACCTACCAGTTCGGCGCCGCGCAAAGCTTCTTCTCCTCGGTCGAGAAACGCATTGCGCCCCAGAGCCCCCAATGGGACTATCAGTCGATTCCGCACTACGCCCCGCCCGCTGACGTACCCGGCAAAATCTCCATCCCTACCTGGGACTCCGAGCTCTATCTTGAGTACCATCGCGGCGTCTTCACCACCCAGGCCATGCACAAGCACAACATGCGCACCTCCGAGGAACAGGTGCTGAACGCTGAAAAATGGTCCTCGCTCGCCTGGCTCGACGGCGCAAAGTATCCCGCCGATCAGTTGACCGAGGACTGGAAAAAGGTGTTGTTCAACCAGTTCCACGATCTCGCTGCCGGCTCCGGCATCGGCGTCATCTACAAGGATGCGCAGAAGGACTACGACTGGGTGCGCTGGTCCACCAATGAGATCTCCAGCGGCGCTCTCAAAGGCGTAGGCGAATACGTCAACACCAGCGGCGTCGGCATTCCCGTCATCATCTACAACCCCATGGGCTGGCAGCGCTCCGGCGAAGTCAAGGCCGTCCTCCAGCTTCCAGCGGCCGCGGTCAACGGCGTCGCTATCGTGGACTCTTCGCATCATCAGAGCCTCCCGATTCACGCCGAAATCGATTCCGCGACCGGCCTGGCCCATCTCACCTTCCATGTCTCCGACGTGCCCGCGCTGGGATACAAAGTTGTCCGAGTTGTTCCCGCCGCCGCGCGCCAGACCGCCGTCGCATCCGCCCGCGAGACCGCCGACTCCATCGAGCTCAGCAGCGGAAGCCTGAAGGCTGTCATCAGCAAGATGACCGGCTGCATCACCAGCCTTGAAGAAAACGGCGTGGAAACCTTTGCGCCCGGTGCCTGCGGCAATCAGCTCCAGTTCTTTAAGGATCTGCCCAAAGACTACGACGCCTGGAACATCGATCCCGGAACCCTCGACGTTCCGCCCGCCACCATCGACAAGGCCGATTCCGTCGCATTGGTCGGCGCGGACTCGCCGCTTCCCGCCGTTCGCATCACCCGTCACTGGCAGAGCTCAAAGTTCGTTCAGGTCATCAGCCTCAACCCCAACGGCGAGGTCGATGTAGACAACGATTTCGACTGGCACGAAGCGCACGTACTGCTCAAGGCAGCCTTCCCGCTCTCGGTGAAGAGTGACTTTGCCACCTATGAGATCCCGTTCGGCGCCATCCAGCGGCCCACCACGCGCAACAATTCCTGGGAGAAGGCGCAGTTTGAGGTTCCTGCTATGCGCTGGGCCGATCTCTCCGGAGCCGGGCCGGACGGAAAGGTCTATGGGCTCAGCGTTCTCAATAAGGATAAGTACGGCTACGATGCCGTCGGCAATATCCTCCGGCTCACGCTGCTGCGCTCGCCCAAGTGGCCTGATCCCGATGCCGACATGGGCCGCCAGCACTTCCACTACGCCCTCTATCCCCACGCCGGCACCTGGAAAAGCGCGCTCACCGTGCGCCACGGCTGGGACTACGACTATCCGCTCCAGGCCGTCGTCACCACCCCGCACCCTGGCGCTCTGCCTGCCGAGCACTCCTTTGCCTCGGTCTCGCCCGACAATGTCGTGCTCACTGCCGTCAAAAAAGCCGAGGATGCAAACGGCCTGATCTTCCGCGTCTATGAGTGCGAGGGCAAGGCCGCAACTGCGCAGTTCCACGTACCCCCCGGTGCGACCAGCGCCACCGTCACCAACCTGATGGAGCAGCCCCAGGGCGCGCCGCTCCAGGTCGACGGCGGCCTGGTCAAGGTGCCGATCCATCCCTATGAGATCCTCACCGTGCGCGTCGACTACGCCCACGCCGGGAACAAGAACTAGCCGGACGAG
>JAJXZM010000031.1 GCA_021780055.1 Acidobacteriota bacterium | reverse complement strand
GCCAGAAGGGTGCCATCGATGTTCCGGCTCAGGGCAAGGCCATCGTGACCGCCGCCGCCACGCTGCAGGGACAGTTGATTGCCGCGGAATCTGAACTCCAGGGCCTGAAGCAGATTTACACAGACAACAACGTTCGTGTGCGCTCTGTGCAGGCTCGCGTGAATGAGTTGCACAACGCCCTGCGGAATATTGCCGGCAAAGGCGCGGATGAGAATAGTTCTGCCGGGCAGCTTTACCCGTCAATCCGGGAACTGCCGCTGCTCGGGGTGACTTATGCCGATCTGCTGCGCCAGACCAAGGTGCAGGAGGCTATCTTTGAAACGCTGACC
This sequence comes from Acidobacteriota bacterium, assembly GCA_021780055.1. The sequence goes on along the minus strand of JAJXZM010000031.1, from coordinate 5,114 downwards.
CAGCAGGACGAACTGGCCAAAGTCGAGGAAGCCAAAGAGATCCCCAGCGTGAAAGTGCTCGATCCGCCCCTGGTGCCGCAGAAGAAGTCGTTTCCGCCGCGTTTGCTGATTATGGTTCTGGGAGCGTTGCTGGCCACAACTTTCTCCGCCACGTGGATCCTTGCGCGGTCGGCGTGGGAAGCCGTCGACCCCGGTGACCCGCGGAAAGCCGTGGCGACTGAAGTTTGGTCGGACTTTCGGGCTAGCCTTCCCTGGAGTTCGAGAGACGGCGCAGAGAGCGGCACATCGTGGCTGCGACAGAGGTTTCGCCGGGAAGCCAAGCAGGTCAGCCCGGACGCGGAAAAGTAGTAGCGAACAATAAGCAAGACGAAATTGGTTGGCACCTTTGATACCGGATATGGGTTATGTCACAAAAGCCCAGCGAAGTGACAGGGCGGAGCTATGTAACGGCTGCGGCCGCTGGACCGCAACCAGGGCGGGTTGCCAGGGGTTCCGCGGGAGTCGGTGCGAAGCAGGCTGGAGGATTGAAGGCGATGTCTGCGCGCACTGAACCTCGCTGGTACGCGGCCTGCACGCGATCGAGGCATGAGAAGGTTGTCGCCGAGCATCTGCAGGGCAGGGGTATCGAGACGTTTCTGCCGCTATACACGACGGTGCGCCGCTGGAAGAACGGCGACCACCGGGTGCGGCTGCCGCTGTTCCCGGGATATGCGTTTGCACGGTTCGCGCTTGGGAACCGTCTGCCGGTGCTGAAGGTTCCGGGTGTGGTGCGGCTGGTGGGATTCAACGGTGTGCCGGCGGCGCTCGATGACGAGGAATTGGAAAGCCTGCGCCGGGCGCTGGCCGCGGGAGTAAGTGCCGAGCCTCATCCTTACCTGAATGAGGGGCAGCGCGTGCGAATCACAGCGGGGCCGCTCGCGGGGCGTGAAGGGACGCTGGTGCGGCGCAAGGGAACGGTCCGAGTGGTCCTCTCGATTGACCTCATCCAACGTTCGGTGCTGGTGGACGTGAACTCCGAAGCGCTTGAGCCGGCATGAGGGAAATTCTTACACGGTGTACCAGGATGGAACAAGTTTTTGAAATCGGGGTCAAGGAAACGGGTCAAAATTTATATAACTATATTATTATCAATAACTTGAAAAATTTGAATGCGGAAGGAACGAAAATCCCATACGTCCCATTTGGGGCGGTATGGGCGGTGACTAGCCTACTAAATTAGGCTTACTTCAGGCAGGGAGGCGAAATGCGCGCGTTGATCACGGGTATTACGGGGCAGGACGGGTCCTACATGGCCGAGCTCCTGCTCGACAAGGGCTACGAGGTTTACGGACTGGTGCGCCGAAGCAGTGTTGAGAAGTTCGACCGGCTCGGTCCGGTATTCGACCGCCTTCAACTGGTGGAGGGTGACCTGACGGACCAGTCGTCGCTTGATAACCTGGTGCGCGAGATTCAGCCCGACGAAGTTTACAACCTTGCCGCGCAAAGTTTTGTCCCGACCTCGTGGACGCAGCCGGTGCTGACGGGCGACGTCACGGGCCTGGGCGTGCTGCGCATTCTGGAGGCGCTGCAAAAGCATTGCCCGAAGGCCCGTTTCCTGCAGGCGTCCAGCTCGGAGATGTTCGGCAAGGTGCACGAATCTCCGCAGACTGAAAAGACGCGCTTCTACCCCCGCAGTCCGTACGGAGCGGCCAAGGTTTTCGGCCATCAGATCACCATCAACTATCGCGAAAGCTACGGCATGTTTGCCTGCGCCACCATCTGCTTCAATCACGAATCGCCGCGCCGCGGCCTGGAATTCGTCACCCGCAAGGTCACCTACCAGGTGGCGCGAATCAAGTGCGGCCTGGCCGACCGCCTGCGCATGGGCAACATGGACGCCAAGCGTGACTGGGGTTACGCCGGCGACTACGTGCGCGCCATGTGGCTGATGCTCCAGCAGCCGGAGCCCACGGACTACGTGATCGCCACCGGCAAAACGCACAGCGTGCAGCAACTGGTTGAAGCGGCCTTCTCGGCGGTGGGCCTCGACTGGCGCAAGTACGTTGAGATCGATCCCAAGTTCCTGCGTCCGGCGGAGGTCGATTACCTCTGCGGCGACGCCTCGCTGGCTCGCGAAAAGCTCGGCTGGCAGCCGGAGGTGGCCTTCGAGGAACTCATCCGCATGATGGTGGAAGCAGATCTCCGGTTGGTTCAGAACATGGCAGGCGCCACGATTGCTACCAGCGTGTGAAAGTCTTGTTAAGGCGTGCTGTGGAGGAGATCTTTCCGCCGCCCTGATGGTTCTACTGCGGCTTGTCATTTACTATGGAGCAACACGAAGCAAACTCGTCGATCAAGGTCAATATCAGCGGGCGGCACCTTGCGCGCAACACGGCGCTGAACATTTTCGGCCGGGTTGTGCCGCTGCTGGTGGCTCTGGTCACCATGCCTTACGTTGTCCGGCACCTAGGGCCGGACCGTTTTGGCCTGCTGGCGCTGGCCTGGATGGTGGTGGGATATTTCGCGCTGTTTGATCTTGGCATCGGCCCCGCCACCACCAAGTTTGTGGCGGAGCTGCTGGGTAAGGGCGAAATCGAGAAGCTGCCGGAGATGGTGTGGACGGCGCTGGCCACCCAGACGCTGTTCGGTGTCGTGGCGGGCATTCTGCTGGCGCTGGGCGCGCCGCTGCTGGTTGACCGGCTGCTTAAGATTCCTGCCGAGCTCCATCCCGAAGCGCGCCTGATATTTCTGATTCTTGCCTTTGCGCTGCCCGTCGATTTTGCCACCGGCTCAATGCGTGGCGTGCTGGCGGCCTCGCAGCGATTCGACCTTCTGAACGCCCTGACCATACCTGCGAGCGCCCTCAACTATCTGTTGCCGGTCGTGGCCATTGCCCTCGGCTTTGGCCTGCCTGCCATTGTTCTGTTCCTGGTGCTGGCGAAGATGGCGTCTCTGGCGGTGCTGTTTATCCTTTGCGGGCGTCTGTATCCCAGCCTGCGCGGCGGGCTAAGGTTCGATCTCCGGCTGGTTCGCCCGCTTCTCGGTTTTGGTGGCTGGGTTTCGGTCTCCGGATTGGTTGGGCCCGTTTTGGATTACTTCGACCGGTTTTTGATCGGCGCCGTCATGTCGATTGCGGCCGTCGGTTTTTATACGCCGCCGTACATGATCTCGACCAGACTGCTGATTCTTCCATCGAGCCTGGCCACGACGCTGTTCCCGGCGTTCAGCACCTCTGCCGGGCGGGGAGATTCGGAGTGGATCAGGAAGCTCCTGGTTCGTTCACTCAAGTTCCTGATCCTGCTGGTAGGCCCTTGCGCTCTGGTCCTGGCCTTTTTTGCCCGACCCCTCCTCACGTTCTGGCTGGGCGCCAGGTTTGCTGCGGAGGGCACGCTGGCCCTTCAAATCCTGGCCGTGGGGATTTTCTTCAACTCGCTGGCCTATGTTCCCTACAACCTTCTTTACGGGGTAGGCCGTCCCGACCTGAACGCCAAATTTCACCTTGCGGAATTGCCCGTTCACGTCTTGCTGATCTGGTATCTGGTCACCCGCTTTGGTCTGCCCGGGGCCGCGCTGGCGTGGGCTATCCGTGCCAGCCTCGATTTCCTGTTGCTGATTGTGGCTGCCTGCTGGGTCACGCGCACTTCGCCCGGCGTGCTCGCGGGCAGGGATTTAAGGCGCAGTCTGGGCACGCTTGCCGCGCTGGCGGCGGGCCTGGTCGTGCTCTGGGCCTCGACCAACGCTTTGATCACGGAGGCGGTCGTTGCCCTGCTTCTCGGTGGCGGGTTTCTGCTTTCGGCATGGCATTTCGTTCTGGACCTGGAGGAAAGATGGCAGATCAGATTATGGCTCAAGATGGCGCGCTGAGGAGGTCTGATGCTCGAAGTCCGACGTCCGTCGAAAAATTCTTCAGGAGGTTCAGGAAGGGCTGCAACCTCATCCGCTGCTCGATCCGCTATGCCCTTGCGGGGGCACCTCGGGGTGTACCGCAGTTGGTCGATTTCGTCGTCGGGGACCACTTTTTCAACGCGCTCCAGGTTCCGAGTGAGTTGACGGCACTCGGCGGGATCATTTCCGAACTTCGCCCAAAACGAGCCTTGGAAATCGGCACAGCCCACGGAGGGACGCTGTTTTTCCTTACCAGGCTGGCGAGGCCCTCGGCCACAATTGTCAGCGTTGACCTGCCGGGAGGACGCTTCGGTGGCGGCTACGGCCCTTGGCGGCAGCGATTCTTTCAGCGTTTTGCGCGGCGAGGCCAGCGCTTGCATCTCCTTCGGGGCGATTCGCACTCCGGCGAAATGTTATCCCGCGTGAAGGCAGCATTGAGGGGCGAACCTCTCGACTATCTTTTTATCGACGGCGACCATACGTATGAGGGTGTCAAGCAGGACTTCGAAATGTATCGTCCTTTGGTTCGAAGCGGGGGAATCGTTGCCCTGCACGACATTGCGGAACATCCCACCGCGAAGGAGTGCGAAGTTTCGGAATTTTGGAGCACTCTCAAAGTCCGATTTCGTCACAGAGAGATAATTGAGAACAGGGAGCAGGGGTGGGCCGGTATCGGGGTGTTGTATGTTGACTGACCAATCCAAGGTTAGTCCTCACTCGGACGGGCCACAGGCTCCTCGGTCTTCGCCCGAACGCTCAGTGTGTGCCGTTACGGTTACCCACGGTGACCGCCAGCACCTGATTCGTCCGGTTCTCCACGCCCTTCTGAAAGAACCGGCCGTCTGGAAGATTGTTGTGGTCAGTAACGCGGCACAGTGGAACGTGCAAGCGCTGGCCAGTGAACTCGGGCCGGAGCGAATCGAGCTCATCGAATTTCCAACTAACCGCGGATCCTCCGCCGCGTATGCCGCCGGCATCAAGCGGGCGTGCGAGCTGCGAACGGAACTGATCTGGCTGCTGGATGACGACAACAAGGCCCAGGATGGTGCCTTGCCTGAACTCCTCCGTCAACATGCTCGCCTTTGTAACGACTCTCCGAAGGACAAGTTGTTGGTTCTGGGGTATCGGCCGACTCTCCTTGACGATGTGGCAGGTGGCTGGAATATTGAACGGAGGCCCTCAAGCTTCTTTGGCTTTCACGTAGCTGACGTGTCGTACAAGCGGGTGCGGGGTACACCGAGGGGGGGCCC
>JAJXZM010000093.1 GCA_021780055.1 Acidobacteriota bacterium | reverse complement strand
CGAGCCTGGGAGGTGCCGCACCCCTAAGCGGTGAATTTGCTATCCACTTCGCCGGCAAGGCCTGGGGCCTGTGGGGCACGCACGGCTTCTTCCTCACGCAGGGAGGCACGTACGACGTTGCTGTCATGGTCCTCTTCCTCTTTGAAATGGTCTTTATGGATACCGCTGCAACCATTGTTACCGGTGGCTGCGCGGAACGGTGGAAATTTGCGGCTTTCGCAATGTCCTCTGTCTTTCTTGCGGCCATCACCTACCCGCTCTTCGCCAACTGGGCCTGGGGCGGCGGGTGGCTTTCCCAACTGGGAGCGAACTATGGTTTGGGAAATGGCTACGCGGACTTTGCCGGATCGGGGGTGGTTCATGCCGTCGGAGGCTTGTCGGCACTGGCCTGCGCCATCATCATCGGGCCGCGTATTGGCAAGTATAACCGTGACGGCTCATCCAACGCCATTCCGGGCCATGACATCACCATGGTGCTGATCGGCTGCTTCATACTGGCCTTCGGCTGGTTCGGATTTAACCCCGGCAGCACGCTCGGAGCGTCCGGTGGAGGAAACCTTCGGATCGCTACCATTGCTGTAGACACAATGCTGGCCGGAGCAACCGGGTCCTTTGGCGCAATCTTCTATATGTGGTGCCGCTACGGGAAACCTGACGCGTCAATGGGCGGCAACGGTCTGCTGGCCGGACTGGTTGCTATAACGGCCCCAAGCGGATTCGTAAACACAATCAGCGCTGCTATTATCGGGCTGATCGCCGGCGTTCTGGTTTGCCTCAGCGTTGAGTTCATTGACCGCGTTGCGCATATTGACGACCCGGTGGGAGCAATTTCCGTTCACGGCACTTGCGGGCTGTGGGGAGTGCTCTCGGTGGGCCTGTTTGCCGATGGGACGGGCATGGGCAACGTAAAGGGCCTCTTCTATGGAAATCCCGGACAGCTTGTTGCCCAGATGATCGGCGTGGCAACACTGCTGGGTATTGTCTTCACCCTAACCTTTGTATTTAACCTGTTCGTTGATTACTTCGTTGGGCAGCGCGTCTCGCCGCAGGCTGAATTGGAGGGTCTGGACATTCCTGAAATGGGAGCTCTGGGCTACCCCGAGTTCGTACTGAAGATGCAAGGTCCTGGGATGGCAGCCGGCGCCGCATAGGCAGCCGGCGCCCGGCCCCTTATCCGGGAGATCAGAGAAGGAGATTCCTGCTATGGCTACAGTTGATTTTGATTTGGCGGTCAGAAACTACGATGCGGTTGTTGTAGAGACCACCGAGGCCATTGAGCCCCGAAACCCAACCCTTCCGATCGAGATTTCAAGAAAGTTTTCAGAGGGGTTGGAACTGATAAACCATGGGGAGCCCGCAGCCGCGGCCACGTACTTTGAGGAGATTGTTGAGGCGTTCCCCGATTTTACTGACGCGCACATCGGCCTGGGCATTGCGTACGCCGTGACCGGGAAGATTTATCCGGCCCTTGACCATCTCCAAGAAGCTGCCGATCTGGAACCCGACAACTTCTTCGCACACCTCAAACTGGGCCAGCTCCAATTCAAGCTCCACGTGCCGAAAAAGGGTTACGAGGAGATGCAAAAGGCGCTCGACTGCGCAAGCTCTGTCGAGGAACGAAAGCTTGTCGGCCAATTAATCCACGAGCAAAAGCAGCGCGAGCATAAAGGTCTGGCCCGACCCACATGGGACCGCCCCTTTTCTCGCAAAACTCTTCTTCTGATCGGGGCCAGCGTTGTCGTACCGCTGCTTTACATGTTCCTGGTCAGCGTACGTTAAGATAGGGGGAACCCTGATGCAACTGGAGTCTCAAGCTTTGAATATCTGGTTGGCGTTTACTGAAGCAGTCAAGGGGCGATGGAACGCGCTTGTTTGCGCAGTCGCTGTAGCCATCATGGCTATTGGCGTCTTTCACGCTCCAGCCGAACCCGTGCTACTGGGCTGCGGAGGGGCTTTGACCATGCTGATCTTCTGGGGATGCCTCAAACGCATCACGAAGAATTAAACCTTACCAGCCTATTGTCGAGGATTTTGTTGCCTGGCGGGCCTTTGGGGAATTTCAGTAGTCAAAGCCGGGTCTGGAATATAGCGCATGAACATCTCACTCCAAGTTCTCTTTTTCCTCGCCATGCTGATCCTGCTGGCCAAGGCCGCGGGAGGGTTGGCGGCGCGCATAGGGCTGCCGGCCGTATTGGGCGAACTCCTGGCGGGAGTAGTGCTGGGACCGACGCTTATCAACGTCTGGCGCTTTTCCTGGTTCGCAGTGTCAGGAACACCGGGCGGAGGCACTCACGTTTCACTCGCCGGCTTTATTAATGTGCTGGCAGAGGTCGGCGTTGTAGTTCTGATGTTCCTGGCCGGGCTCGAGACAGACATCAGCGCGATGAAGAAAGCATTTGGCCCGGCCTTCTGGGCGGCATGCGGAGGCGTCGTTCTGCCATTCGCTGGAAGCGCTGTGATCGGGCACGAGCTTGGGTTTTCGTGGCGTGAAGCCATCTTTATCGGCACCATTCTTACAGCCACAAGTGTATCCATCACCGCGCAAACGCTGATGAACCTGAAGCAGTTCCGGTCAAAGGCAGGATCAACCATTCTTGCTGCGGCGGTTATTGATGATGTCTTCGGGCTGCTGGTACTCTCATTGGTCATTGCAGCCGAATCGCACGTTGCCAGCGCACAAGGGGGGAACTCACCGCTGGTGAGCTTTGGGTGGACAGTCGTCCGGATGGCAGTTTTTTTCGTCTTTGCATTCGGGCTGGGTCCGCGCTTGATCCGGCTTTCCTTCCGGGCGGCGCGGCATTTCAAGGTGGAGCACACTTCTCTTGCGGCGGCGCTGGCCATCGGATTTCTGTTCGCTTTCCTCGCGCAATACGGCGGCGGGATGGCTGCGATTACAGGCTCGTATCTCGCAGGCCTCTTCATTGCGGCCAGCCCGACGGACCACGCGGAAGTGATTTCGGAATTGCGCTCCATGACGAACTCTTTTTTTGGCCCATTGTTCTTTGCCTCAATCGGCCTTGAAATTAATGCCTGGGCACTGGGCGGACACATTGGCTTCTTCTTTTTGATTCTTATTATAGCTATTCTCGGCAAAGTGTTCGGCTGCGGGCTGGGCGCCTGGCTGAATGGTTTTTCAGGCAGGGACGGATTGATTGTTGGCGTGGGAATGATCCCGCGGGGCGAGGTGGGACTGATTACGGCAAATATCGGCTGGGCGGCAGGGATTGTTTCACCGGAGATCTACTCGTTGGTCATTGTCCTGGTTCTTGCTTCAACCCTGGTGACACCACCGTTGCTCAGCCTGTGCTTCGGCCGCCAGCAGCCGGCTCTTGAAGTGGCTGCAGCTGCGCCAGGCTTGGAGGGCATTTCATCCGAGTCGTAAAGTTCGCATGAAGATAGAGGTTCATGGGACGCATTCCGAAGGGCCAGGTTGGACCTAATCCTATATCGCGAAAAAGTCAGAACAGAAGAAAGGGCTGATGATTATGAAAAAACTGGAAGCCGTAATTCAACCATCCAAGCTTGATGCGGTCAAGGACGCTCTCCACGAAATTGGCATTCAAGGGATGACCGTGAGTGAGGTGCGCGGCCACGGCCGACAAAAAGGCCACTCCGAAATCTATCGCGGCCACGAATATACAGTCGATCTGCTTCCCAAAATCAAGGTCGAAGTGGTGCTGCCGGACGCGCTCGCCGACCAGGCGGTTGATGCCATTACCAGGGTGGCCCGCAGCGGCAAGATCGGCGATGGAAAGATATTCCTCTCCGATATCAAGGAAGCGGTCCGTATCCGCGACGGCCAAAGAGGTGATGAAGCCCTTTGATTTTTCATGAGCATTCTTCCGGTTTGCAGACAGGCCTTGCCCTCTGCAGACATCAACAGAGGGCCCGAGCCTGCGCTTAAACAGTTTTGGATTACGTGGTTAGCGCTTCAGGAAAAGCAAAAGAACGGTCACGGAATAAACGAGAAACACACCGATCGAGTCCCAGGAAAAGGCCAGTATCCTTTTCTTGGAACGATACAGAAGGGCGATCATGCTGATGGCGGTCATGATCATCGCGGCGCACGCCGTCAACGCGTGCGTGGGGGAAACAAACGACAACAGAGGCCCCTTTAAGTAAAAAATGTCATCGATTGCCAGAATCAGCAGGTTAAAGAGATTGCTTCCGAGCACGTTGCCGACCGCCAGATCCACAGCCCCCATCCGAAGGGCGGTCTTACACACGACAACCTCCGGCAGTGAAGTTGATACCGCAACCAGAATGCTTCCGACAAATGTGCGTCCCAGCCCAGTGATGGCTGCAAGTTGGTCCGCCACGTAGGGCAGATAGGTAGCGGCTGCCACGATGATTGCGGCAAAAAACGCAAAGCGCCAGTAAGCAACCGGCTTTGAGATGTGCTCGTATCGGGATTCTTCCTTCACTTCGCTTAGGAATTCGGCAATCCTTCTTTTCTCATAATTGAACACAAGCCGCATTGCCATTAGATAAACAAGCACAATCACCAGGCTGTAAACGCCAATCCAGCCCAAAGCCGGAAGGCTTTGCCCACCGAGAAGGCTGAAAGTGGTCAGGCCAAGCAACAAAACTCCAAACGATGCGGTCAGAATCTGGCCCTGATGCGCCAGTGTCGAGATCGGGGCTACCTTCAAGCCGACATCGAGAATTGCCAGGATCAAAAGGTTGAACATGCAGCTTCCAAGCACGTCCCCGGCAGCAATGTTCGGCGAGTTAAAAATGGCAACCGAACTGATGCCCGTAAAAAGTTCCGGCATTGAAGTCGCCGAGGCCATCAGGACAACCCCGATCCACGTCCTTCCCATCCCTGTCTTCTCCGCGATCACGTCCCCGTAATGAGACAGACGGGACCCGCCATAAACTATCACGACGGTGCAAATCAGGAATTGAACCCAGACGAGCATCTACGAGGCCCTCGTCTGCTTCCGCAGAAACCACTTTTCCACTTCGACAGCCCAGAAGATCAGGGAACTGACAACCAGGGTAAGAATCAGGTCAGGAAGGGGCAGAGCTATAGTCTTAAAAATTGATTGAAAGAACGGTACATAGACAAGCGCAAGTTGCATTACAACCGTCAGCGCTACTGCGCCCAGCAGCGGTTTGTTGGATAACAGGCCAATTTCAAACAGCGACCGGCGTTCAGACCGGATGGCCATAACATGAGCCATCTGCGCGAGAGTCAGAGTTGTGAACACCATCGTCTGCCATTTGGGATCACCGGCCTGCCAGTAGCCCTCAGCAATGCCTAAAGAAAGGAGTCCCATTAGGAACCCAACCCAAATGGTGTGTCGGCCCATGCCCCGGGCAAAGATGCTTTCTCTTGGCTGGCGCGGAGGGCGACACATGGTGTCAGACTCAGATGGCTCCACGCCCAGAGCCAGCGCGGGTAAACCGTCAGTCACCAGGTTCATCCAGAGGATTTGCAGCGGGAGCAAG
>JAJXZM010000127.1 GCA_021780055.1 Acidobacteriota bacterium | reverse complement strand
ACTTGAAGAATGGCAACACTTCTATCAATTGCTTGATGAAGACGCCGTCCGCCACGTTTTCCGCGTGGCTTCCGGCCTGGATTCCATGGCTGTTGGGGAACCTGAAATCGTAGGTCAGTTGAAGGCGGCTTGGACCCGAGCGCAAAAGGCCGAGACGACGGGCCGCTTCCTGGATGCTTTGCTCCGAAAAGCGTTGACCGTTTCGAAACGTACGCGCAATGAAACGGCTCTGGGCCACTTGGCGTCTTCAATCCCTTACATGGCGGTTCGGGTCGCCAAAGAAACCCTGGGAACCATCGAGGGACGTAACGTTCTGGTCATGGGCGCGGGAAAGATGAGCACTCAGTCGGCACGCGCCCTGGTTGAGAGCGGAGCGAAGAGTCTTCACGTCATCAATCGAACCTATGACCATGCGCGCTGTCTGGCAGAACAACTGGGCGGCACGGCCGCGCATCTTGAAGACCGCTGGTCGATGCTGGTGGAGGCCGATGTTGTCATCTGCTCCACGGGCTGCCCCCACTTTATAATAACCCGCGACGAAGTGGAGCAGCTCCAGGCCATGCGAAAGGGGCGACCGCTGGTTCTGGTCGACCTCGCGGTTCCTCGCGATATCGATCCCTTAGTGCGCGGCCTTGCCGGTGTTTTCCTTTGTGATGTCGACGACCTGTCCCGCGTTGTTACGCACAACCTCGAAGAACGGCGTGCCGCAGCCGCCGCGGGCGAGGAGATCGTGGCCGCCGAAGCCCGCGAGTTCTACCAGAAGCTGGCCGCGGAACACGTGGTTCCCACCATCGTGGCTTTCCGCGATCATCTCGTCGCAATTTGCGCGCAGGAACAGGAAAAATACCGCAAGGAAGCGCCCGCCTGCTCCCCGGGCGAGTTGCGGGCCATGGAAACTCTCGCGTCACGGCTGGCGGAGCGCATTGCCGGTTCGCTCGCCAGGGACCTGAAAAATCTTTCACGGCAACCGGACCGGGAACACCTTGCGTCGGCTCTCTGCCGACTTTTCCACCTGGAAACAGACAGCATTCGGTACTCTGGCCAGGGAAAGGTGGAGGCCGTGGCTCACGGCCTGAAAGCTGCTCGCTGAGGACGCCCGGCAGGCAGCTTCACGCCGGTCTTCCTGGCGCTTTCAGCAGCCCGGGAAGGGACTGCATGCCTCACAGATTGGCGCCGGTCTCGAGCTCTTCCTCGGCTTCTTCGAGAAGCCGAAATTTCTTCATCTTGTAGCGCAAGGCGTCGCGGCTAATGTCAAGAAGCTGGGCGGCCTGAGTTTGGTTGCCCTCGGTCTTCTTGAGAGCAAGTTCGACCAGACGGCGCTCAACTTCCTCAAGCGACGTTCCCCCTTCAGGAATGGACAACGGAGGCAAGGCGCGACCGTCCGGCAACTGCAAGGCGCTCTGGAGAGAAGCCGACGCCTGCTGGAAGGCGGTCAATCCTTCAAAGGATCGCGTCACTGAAAACGGAAGATTGGAGGGACGAAGGAGAGTTTCATCTTCGAGGATCATGCCCCTCTCCACGGCGTTTCTGAGTTCCCGCACGTTTCCCGGCCAGTCGTAGCTGACCAGCAACTTTCGCGTTGTTTCAGAGAGGCCCTGAATCGATTTGCCAAACTTGCGGTTATAGTGGCTGATGAAAAAATCCACCAGCGGAAGGATGTCTTCCTTCCGTTCCCGCAACGCCGGCACGAAAAGCGAAATGACCGCTAGGCGATAGTAAAGATCCTCGCGGAAATGCCCCTCGCGGAAAGCCTGTTCGAGGTTCCGATTGGAGGCTGCAACCACGCGGATATCTACCGGGATGTCCTTTATACCGCCCACGCGCCGCACCACGTGATCGTCCAGAACGCGGAGCAGCTTAGCCTGCATGAACTGGGAAAGCTCACCGATTTCGTCAAGGAAGAGCGTGCCGCCGTTGGCGGTTTCAATGAGCCCCTTCTTGGTAATCTTGGCGTCTGTGAAGGCTCCCTTCTCATGCCCGAACAGTTCGGCCTCCAGCAACGTTTCCGGAATCGCAGGACAATTGACGGCGACGAAAGGTTTGTCCTTGCGGGGACTCTCGGCATGAATCGTTCGCGCCAGCAGGTCCTTCCCGGTGCCGCTTTCGCCCTGGAGCAGGATCATCCGGGCTTCACTCGCCGCCACCTTGCGAACCAGACCCATTAATTCCAGCGTCCGCGATGCAACGGCGACGATTTCACGGAATCCGCCCCGCGACCGAAGTTCGCCGCGGAGCGACTGAACCTCGCTCCGAAGGTGTGTGGTTTCAAGGGCATTCTTAACGGTGATGCGAAGCTCATCGAAATCGAGCGGCTTTCCAATAAAGTCATAAGCGCCCATCCGGATGGCCGCTTTGACTTCTTCCAGTTGGGGCACAGCCGTGATCATGATCACAGGGCAGGAGCCTTCGTCATTCTGGTGGACCTGCTTGAAAACATCCAGGCCACTCATATCTGGAAGGCGGACATCAAGCAGGATGAGGTCGAAATTCTCGGCCTTCATTACCGCGAGAGCTTCGCCGCCGGCACTTGCCTCAACGGTCCAGTAGCCCCACTCTTCGCATTTCTGCCGCAGGGACCAGCGAACAAGTTTTTCGTCATCAACGATGAGAAGTTTCTCGTTCAATGTGAAGTTCTCTATCTGTGCTGCCCTTTGAACGTTCAGGCTGGCGGATCGGCAACCAGAGGGTAAATTTCGACCCCATGCCGACGGTGCTCGTGACCTCAATTCGTCCTGCATGAGCGTCCGCTACCCGCCGGGCCAGCGATAATCCTAAACCGGTTCCTTTCCCCTTTGTAGTAAAAAACGGACGAAAGATATGAGGCAGATTTTCCGGCGCAATCCCCCGTCCCGTGTCAGTCACGCTGATGGAGACCTCTTTGTCCTGACGTCCGATTTCAAGCTGGACCACGCCGCTCTTGTAAATTGCCTGAATGGCATTCAGCAACAGGTTCAACAGAACCTGGTTGATTTGCGTGACGTCGTGCTCGACCAGTGGCAGCCCTTCAGTTTTCCTGAAGTGAACCTGGCTGGCAAGCACCCGCGCCTGCTGGCGCGCCAGCCGGACGGCGTGTTCCGCGGTGATGTTGATATCCGCGGGGACAAATTCGGGTGCCTTGGGGCGTGCACAACTGAGCAAATCGGACACAAAACGGTTGAGGTTGTTCAATTCCTGACGCGCATCGTCGATGACCTCCCGTGAGCGGCTCTCTGCGGGCAGGTCAGATGCAATAATCTCAAACACGCCTGCGATTCCCGCCAACGGATTGCGAATCTCGTGTGCAAGCCCGGCGGCCAGTTCTCCGAGTGAGACCAGATGCTCAGCACTTGAGATCTGCTGCCCGTGGAGACGTTGGATCTCCTCCTGCGTTTCCCGCATCTGTTTCACCATCTCGTTGAAGTTCCGGCCCAATTCACCGATTTCGTCCTGGCGGTTGGAGAAGCCCACTCGAACTCTCAGGTCGCCGTCGCGAACCTGGGCAATTTTTGCTTGCAGTTCCGACAGCGGCCATTGGATCAACACCGCCAGGACGAGGAGCGTCACCGCGCAGATCACCACGCCGCCGCCGGTGGCCACCAAAAGAACTTTCGCCCGCTGATCGGTGTGGAGGTCAAGCGTCGTGTGGGCGAAAACCAGCATACCTGTCACTAGCACGCCGGTAATTGGCACCAAGACCTTGAATTGCCAGTTGAGCCATACTCTCATGATGGCGCTCAGTCAGTAAGCCCAATTCTACTATGTCAGCGGCATTTTTTACAGTTTACGCATTGCGAGCGAGGCTCGCCTTACCTGATCCATCCATTGGAATGCAAGTGGCAACTGTCGCATGCCGTGCCTGTATTGTGGCGGTTGCCACCGCTATTGTCTCTACGGTTATGAGTGGTCCGGGTGTGGCACACGTTACAGGCGCCATTGTACCACTTCTGCCCGGGAGTCGTGGGATCAGGAATGGTGGGCTGGGCCCATTGATTAACCGCCGCAGTCGAAGGAGTGTTGTTGTCGTAAAAAACCACCTTGCGGACCTGATCGTTCGCATTGGGCGGATCGGGCTGATAGCAGTTTGGATCGTTGACGACCCCGGAGCTGGCGATTCCGTTGCCGCTGGTGGCATTGGGACCAGTCTGGCTGTACGTGAAGGTCTTGGATGTGGGTATTGAGGCAATGGTATACTTGCCGTTGAACGAGCTATCAACGATACCGCCAATTCCGATGGTCTGGCCCACCGAGAATCGAGGGGAGTAGATCGTCTTGATGGTAACTACGTTGCTTGCACGGACAGCGCCGCTGTTGGCCGGCGTGTCAATCGTGACAGTGTTCGAGCAGTAGTAGCCGTCCATCACGTCGTCGGTATACCGGTTCCAGGTCCCGGAGTTATTGTTGCCGAGCGTGTCGATTATCATCGGTCTTCGGATTCGGGCAAGGCCATCAGTTGTGCTGGCTTCGCGCACGATATCGCCGACCATCATCCAATTCCCGCAACCCGTCGTGGTATTGCATCTTGTTGCGTCTGTTTCACTTCCGTCAGCCTTGGCGTTGTAGTGCGGGCTATGACACCCCAGGCAACTAATTCGCCAGCTGCCATAGACGGTTCTCGAGTTCTCGTGGGTTGCCACCTGGACCGCGCTCTTACCAGTAACCGGATCCGTATAGGTCCCGTTGTGGCAACTCATGCAAAGCGCCTCGACTACGGTGTCACCTTCCGCGACAACGTCACCTCCATGAATTTTGTGGCAGTAAGTGCAGGCCATCTTGAGATTCCGGCCGGGCGTGTTGTACGGTGGCGGAGTGGCCTGGCCAAAGGCGAACGGCGGTCCCGCAAAAAGGGTCACCATCACGATAGGCAGGATCCAGGAAATCTTTGAGTTCTGTTTCATTGCAGTCCTCCTGCAGCGGGAAACACTTCGATCCGCTTAAGCATATTGTTGGTTACAAAGAGGTTGCCGGTTTTCTTATCGATAACCAAGTCGAGCGGCAATTCCAGTTGCCCAGGTTGATTGCCGAAGCTGCTCAGCTTCTGTACCAATGCTCCGGTCGTGCGGTCAAAGACGAAGATCTGGCCCTTCAGCGACTCGGCCATAAAGATATGTCCCCGGCCGTCCGTGTCAAGTCCCTGCGGCCGGTCAAACTGGGCGTTCGTGTCACTCGCCCCGCCGTCGATTTTGGCCAGGAATGTCCCGCTGTACGAGTAGATCATGATGCGAGCGGGAACATTGGCCTTGAACCAGCCATTGGGATCGCCGTAGTCGCTCACCAGAACCTCCTGGCGCGTCGTATCTACGGTAATGGCCGTGGGGCTAAGGAGCGGTCCGTCGGTCGAGGATGGAAGCTCCGACACGGTGTTTCCGGCCTTGTCAAACACTTTCACTTTGCGTTCTCCGCTGTCCACAACAAACACAAGCCCCGAGTCTTTGTCGATGTCAATATCGCTTGGGATCCGTATGGTTCCCGTTGTGCCGGGAGCCGTCAGGCCC
>JAJXZM010000185.1 GCA_021780055.1 Acidobacteriota bacterium | reverse complement strand
TGCGCTCGAGGCAAGAAGACCCCAGAACGTTATGCTGAGGAGAGTGATGAACTTCATCCATCCTTAGCATAGCAGAAATTCGACTTGGAGGTACCCGGGTGTACAGTGAAGGATCGGCCTTGCTGCGCAAGGGCGGAAACAGGTCTACAAGTTGCGCGGTAGAATCGATCTAACGCTACATTCGGATCGGGCGGGTCGGCAGGTCAGTGCGTCCGTTGAGCGACGCGCACGCTGCCCAAGTTGTTGATGTAGTCCTCAATGCCGCTGAAAATCGCCTTGGCGATGTCTTCGCGGTACCTGGGCTGGCGCAGGAGGCGCTCAGACCGAGGGTTCGACAGGAAGGAGATTTCTGTCAGTATGGAGGGCATGTTGGCCCCGATCAAAACCACGAAGGGGGCCTTGCGCACGCCGCGGTTGTGGATGCCGGGCGAAATGTGGGACATGCGCCTGTAGAGCACGGTCTGGACATCGTGCGCCAGTTCCTGCGATTCCTCAATCTTGTTGTTGAGGGCGATCTTTTTGATCAGATTTTGCAACTGGTGGACGGATTCCTGCGATGTCGCGTTTTCGCGGGCGGCCAGTTGCAGGGCTTCAGGATCGCTTGTGAAGTTCAGAAAGTAAGTTTCGATTCCGCGCACGTGAGGGTCGTGGCTGGCGTTGGCGTGGATGGAAATAAACAGGTCCGCGCCGTCCTCGTTGGCTATGGCCGTGCGTTCTTCCAATGGAACGAACTTGTCGGTGCTGCGGGTCATGAAGACCTCGCTGTTGGTGCGCGTCTCAATGAGTTTCCGCAGCCTCAGGCCGATATCGAGGACGATGTTCTTTTCTTCCAGCCCCCTAGGCCCGATGGTTCCCGTATCAAAACCTCCATGGCCGGGGTCAATTACAATGCGGGCCACCTTCAGACCCAGGGCCCGGGTGAGCGTCTGCGACCCGTCCTCAATGGGAGATGCCGGCCGGGTTGACAATGTGGAGCCTTCTGGCGGGTTGTCCTTGCCGGCGGCCGCAATCTCGCGTTTTGCAATATCATCGGTATGACGCGCAACGGCGAGCTCGGTCTTATCCTTTACAGCCACCGGGGTCTCGCGCGCAGACGCTGATTCAACCTTTGCTTTTGGCGCCGACTGAGGGCGCGTGGTGGCAGCGGACTCAGTTGTTTCTTTTGCCCTCCGCTCGGCGCGTTGGTTGGAGGCAATTTCCGTCGCTGGCTTTGAAGGTTCCTGAATGTGACGGTCACGCGCGGCTTCGGCGTTCGGTTTTGCAGCTTCCAGATCGTTCCGATCTGTTGCGGCTTCAGGATTTCCTTTGGTGGGCTGTTTCGCGCTATTTCTGCCAGCAGACTCCGCTGCAGCCTTTGCGGCGTTCTGGTCTTCGAAGACAATGGCGGGACTGGCGGTTTTTGGAACAGGCGGTTCTGTTTGCCGGGCTGCCTCAACCTGTGGCATAGCGCGCGGGGCCGCGGGCTGCTTCAACGCCGGGACATTCTTCTGGACGGATGCCTGCTCCACGGGACCATGCCCGGCGAGTGATGCATGGTTCGCCCGCTCTGGGGTGTTTTCTGCCACCTCGGGAGAGACTCCGCGCACGTCGATAATCAGCCGGAAAGGGTTCGGAAGCGGAAACGCGGAAAAGTTGCTGATGTTCTTGACGTCGAGCACGATTCGAGTGACATCGGGCTTGAACTGGCCCGCGCGAATATCGTGCAGAAAAGCCCCGTTGATTGTAATGCCTTTTCTGATCAGCGCCGGGCTCAATCGGGTGTTCGGCAGATCAAAGACAATCCGGTCCGGGTGCGAAAGGCGCAGCGTGGTGTACTTGAAGGATCCCTGCGCCTCAATGACCACTCGAGTGTAATTCGGTCCCACCCAGTCGTGAATGTTGGTCACTTCCACCGGTCCGCCGGCGGAAGGGCGGCTGGGGCTGCTGTTGTCCCGATCGCGGCCGTCGCCGGGCGCCGCGGCCGACCCGTCAGCGGTGTTGGCCGTGCTTTCGGGGGCGTTGGCCGTGCGTTCTTCCTGCTCCTTTTTCGCAGCCTCGATATCAGCGATTTCCTTCAGTTCTTTTCGCGCGTTGGCCGAGTCTGGTGATTTGGGGTGCTTCGTCAGGAACGACTGGTATGCATCCCCCGCCTGCGCAGGATCTTTGAGGTCATCGAGATAGATTTTGCCCACGGCCAGCGCCGATTCGCGCGCCATGCTGGTGCCGGGGTATTGCGACACCACATACCGGTAGGCCTCGATAGCATCCTGGAAATAAGCGGGATCGCGAAACTGGTGGCCCATTTCGGCGTAGAGATCTCCCATGGCCTGGGCTGCAACCGGCGCCTTGACGTAAGCAAAATCGTAGTAGTAAACATTGCGGAACTCGCGGATAACACGCTTATATTCCGCAGCAGTGCGCACTTTAGCGGGCCTGGCCTGGAGTTGTTGCTGCAGTTCCACTGCGTGCTGGTAGGCTTTGTGGGCAAGCGCTGTGTGCCGGGTCACAGCCAGGCCTGGGCTGGCGATGAACAAAGCACAAATGCCGGCAAGTACAGCGCTTCTCGATCCTATCCGCTTTGCAATCACTTTTTGTCTGCCTCTTGCTGCTGCCGTTGTTTCAACTACCCATAAACAGGTGAGTTCACCTTGTCCCCTGGCCACCAGCCACGGCTGCACCTTCACTCGGCGTTGGTAAAGTGGACGACCCCTTGCGAATCGACGTACCGGACAATCGGCACAATCCGTGTTGCTGCCGCAGCTGTGGCGGAACTGCTGTTCTTTGACTGGTAAAGATGTGTAATCGCCCGCACATAATGCTCGGTCTCAGGGATGTC
This sequence comes from Acidobacteriota bacterium, assembly GCA_021780055.1. The sequence continues at coordinate 2,689 of JAJXZM010000185.1, read as the reverse complement.
CGGGATGCCTCCGGACCGGATCACCCTCTCCTCGCCCGCATTGTATGCGGCCAGCGAGAGCGGCAGGTCCCCTCCGAAAAGGTGCAGAAGATACTTCAGGTAGCTGACGCCCCCTTGAATGTTCTGCTTGGGGTCGAAGGGATTCTGCACTCCGAAACGCTGGGCTGTGGATGGAATCAATTGCATCAATCCCATGGCGCCTTTGGATGAAACGGCCGACGGATCGTAGTTGGATTCGACGCGGATCATGGCATGGATCAGTTTTGGGTCTACCTGGTAGTGGCTGGAGACACGGTCAATGATCGAGTCGATGTTCGACGGGCTGACAAAGAGCCCCGTATTCGAATCAAATTCGGGCTGAACGCCGGCAGCATCCGAATTGGCGTTGACGTAGACGGTCTGGCCGTTCTGGTATGTAACAGCAGCAATTTGCCCCGCCCGGAGTAAAGACACACCCGGCAGGTAACCGGCGAGAAAAACAACGCAGGCTGCAATTAAGGCAGGCACTTTGGACTTAAACCAGTTGCGCATAGAGATCCAGCTCCCACAAAGCCGTGGGAGAACGGAACTCATCCCCTCCCGCTGCCCGGCTTAAAACCACCGGGCCCGCAGTTCACCCCTCCTCATGTTGCGGGAACGGTCTGGCACACCACCCGCCAACTGCAGCTTCGACGGGTGGAACCGTCCAAAACGATTGAATTATAACGTGCTTTTGCCTTGTCAACAAGGAAAAACAGGATTCCCACATCTTTTCCCAAGTGTTGCCGCAAGGCCTCAGCCGGAGCGTTCTTCCAAAGCCCGGGCTCGAGTTCGGTTTCATGGGTGCGGAACCTGGTCCGGATCGGCTACATTGTGCTTGATGTTTCTCCGGTTCGTCTTTGAGTGCCGATCCTTTGTTTTCAATAACTACTCCGGTTCGTTTTTCAAAATAACATCTTTTGTCCCATTTGTCCCAAAAGCCACCGCCGAGAAACTCTGTTAAGGCTATCAAGCTAGGCCAGCACCTGTCGAGCAAATTTGCCTCAAATTACTTGCGATTCGGGATTGTGACATTCAGCCTCTGATCAGCACTTTAGCGCTCCAACTCCTATTCGAGACCCGGGGGCGCAATTCCCCGAAACCCTGCAAAGTTGTGACGCAGAAAACCAAAACGACTTCTAGTCGTAAATGCAGAAAAACGCCCGCTGTCCCGTATCATAAACGAGCTTCAGCCGGGGGACTTGCAACCGGCCATAGGCGGCATAATCGCTTGTAGGCGCAAGCCGGACGATCTGTTCATAAGCATTGATGGCCTTTTGGCGGGCTGCCTCGGCCCCTGCCTGGTATCTGGATGGATCGACATAATCGTCGTTTCGGGCCAGGCTCAATGACCACCACGTCTCATAAGCTCTGGCAAGGTCGAAAAGCGTTTGAAGTCGCAGGCGAGGCGATGGATTCTCTTTCAAAAATTCTTCACTATGCTCGATGACCGCGCGGAACCTGTCTGGGCCTGCCGTGCACCGGCCACTCGTGTCCCATCCGTGCCGGTTGAGAAACAGGAACGCGTACCTGCCCCAACTTGTAGAACCGAAATTTTTCCATACACGCCAAAGCAGGTCATGCTGATAGATCCACAGGGCGTCGAGTTCGCTCCATTGGAACGTCAGGCCGAAACTTTCCAGGTGATTGCGCGTCGCTTGGCACGCGGAAGGCGACCTGCACCAAAGATGGCTCGCCAGGGAATCAGCGGCCATCATTAACGCGGGTCGATCCCCTCCTTCGGCCGTTGACGATTCCCGGAGGAGGCGTACCAAAGTGTCCAGGACCCTAGCGCGATCTTCTTTCTGCGGTGCTACAGTAAGCAAGTCGCCGAGCTGCGGAAAGCTCTGGCGGAGGCGCTGCGCAAGTTTCGCATCAATAAAGTCACGCTCCTTCGTCCCGGTGATAGCTCCGGAACGCTGAAGCCGTCTGATTTCCGCCTGTGCATCCAAAAGATGACGATCCCGGCCCAGGAGTTCCACTGTGATCGGACGGCCGATGTGCTTGTCGACGTAAAGATAAATCTCACGCTGGCGCGTTCTCCAGAGCCTGATGCTTCTCCAGTATGCGGAGCCAAACTCTCTGAGACCGGAGTGGTCAGGGCTGACAGGCTGGCCGTAGACCGCAATAATCCGCCTTTCCAGTTTTTGTTCGATTTTTTCTGCCGCGGCTGGACCCGCGGCAAGGGAGGCGCGAAACTGTTCGAGGCGCGGAGCCAGTGGCTTTCGGTTATCGAGGTCATAAAAGAACCACCGTGCCAGGTAGCCAGTGGCATCCGATTCGCAGGCGATCGACCAGTACTCATCTCCCTGGTAGGGGCTGAGCGGGTGAGGGAAGCGCACGCATCTGGCGCGCGGGTGGCTTTGTTGCCAGCTTGTCGCAGTAGCATCCCATGTGACGGCCCGCAGGCCGCGCCACGCCTCCGCAGCCGTCTCTGCATTCGCGCCCACTGTGCTTGCTGCAGTTATGAGCACAGCGAAAAAGGCTACGGGTTTCAGTTTAGGATGACTCATGTCTACCGGCACAGACCGGCCGTCAGGTCTCTGGATTCATAATTCAGAGCCCAGAACTTTCAAAGCATTTTTTCCACGATCCCCGGCACCGCCTGGACACACTCGTCCAACTTTTCGGGATTTTTGCCGCCGGCCTCGGCCAGGTCTTTGCGGCCGCC
>JAJXZM010000572.1 GCA_021780055.1 Acidobacteriota bacterium | reverse complement strand
GGCCTATGTCACCATCCCAACGGGCCACTGCAAGGGCTGTATCAAGATTCCTAACGCGGCCCTCCGTTTTGTGCCGGAATTGCCCCGCAACGAAATACAGCAACTTTATGAGAAACATCGCATTCCGGCTGAGGTAACCCGGCAGCATATCGGTGGAACGCAGGTTGTATGGATGGTTGGCACAGACAAAAAGTTGAAGCCCATTGCCGTTACGGTTGGCATTACGGATTATAACCACACCCAAATGGTCGCGGGAGATCTGAAAGAGAACGACGTCCTGGTTGCCGGCGAGGAACTCGCACAGGGGAACCCGTCGCGGGGAACTTTTCCCGGCAATCAGCGGCCTGGTGGAGTGCGGAGGTAGCGCCAGCTATGTCAACGGGTATTTTGGGGATACAGCCCGAACCTAAAGTTGCCGATGACATGATGGAAACTGTCATTCGTGTGGAAGACCTGCACAAGATTTACGACCTGGGAGAGGTCCAGGTTCGTGCGTTGCGAGGAGTTTCTCTGAGCATCTCAGCCGGAGAATTTGTCGCCATTATGGGAGCGTCGGGATCGGGAAAATCCACTTTCATGAACCTCATTGGATGTCTTGACCGGCCTACACGCGGCACCTACTGGCTGGACGGGCAGGATGTCTCAACGCTTTCAAAGATTGAGCTGGCGCACATCCGCAACCGTAAGATCGGTTTTGTTTTCCAGGGATTTAATCTTCTCTCGCGGACCTCCGCGCTGGAAAATGTTGAGCTGCCGTTGATCTATTCCTCCGTGCCTCATGAAAAGCGACTTGAGCGGGCAAGGGAAGCGCTGCGAATCGTAGGTCTGGAAGGGCGCGAAGAACATCATCCCTCACAACTTTCCGGCGGGCAACAGCAGCGTGTAGCGATAGCCCGCGCGCTGGTGAACAATCCATCCGTCCTTCTTGCCGATGAACCGACAGGGAACCTCGACAGCCGCACGAGCGTTGAAATTATGGAGATCTTCCAACACCTGAATCTTGAGCAAAATTTGACAATCATGCTGGTCACGCACGAGCCCGATATCGCGCGATTCGCAAAGCGCTCGGTTCTATTCCGTGACGGTAAGATTCGGCGCGATGCATCGGTCGAGAGCAGAGCCGACGCCGGGCAAGTGCTGCTGCAGCTCCCGAGGGTTGTTGATGACGAGGCGGAAGGAGAGGAGGCTTGATGGATTACGCAGCGATCCTCCGTGTTGCCGTCCGCGCGCTGGCGCGCAACAAGATGCGTTCCATCCTGACCATGCTGGGGATCATCATTGGTGTCGGCGCAGTCATCTCGACGGTTGCGATTGGAGTGGGAGCCAGCAACCAGGTGCAGGAAGCCATCCGCAACCTTGGCAACAACATCGTTTTTATTTCCGCCGGCAGTGTTACCCAGCGCGGCGTCCGACTGGGCAGCGAAGCCACCAAGACTTTGACGGTGGGGGATGCAAGGGCTATTGCCCAGCAAATTCCCTTCATCAGCGCGGTTTCTCCCGGAGTTCGGTCAGGGGGCCAGGCGGTGTATGCTGGCGAAAACTGGTCTACTTCTGTTCAAGGCGTAACTCCAGACTACCTGGGCATTCGGCGCTGGTCGATCCGGGAGGGCAGTATCTTCACGGAGCACGACGTGGATTCAGCGACGGATGTTTGTCTCCTGGGACAGACTGTGGTGGAGAACCTGTTTGGCAATGAAGATCCCGTCGGCAAGATGATCCGGATCAAGAATATTCCGGTCCGCGTTGTCGGAGTTCTGTCTTCCAAGGGTCAATCTCCATTTGGGCGCGACGAAGACGACACAGTCCTGATGCCTTATACGACCGTGCAGAAGAAGCTGGCCGGGATCGATTGGTTGAATTTCATCATGTGTTCGGCAAATTCGCAGAGGACCATTGCTGCTTCACGGCGCCAGATTGCCGTGCTCCTGCGCGAGCGCCACCGCTTGCGGCCCGATGCGGAAGATGACTTCATGATTCGCAGCCCTGACGACCTGGCGCAGGCGCAGTCGGAGTCGGGACGCGTTATGACCTTGCTGCTGGCCAGCATTGCCTCGGTTTCGCTCTTGGTGGGCGGCATTGGAATTATGAACATCATGCTGGTTTCGGTGACCGAGCGAACTCGCGAGATTGGGGTGCGCATGGCAGTTGGCGCCACTGAGGGCGACGTACAAAATCAGTTTCTGGCCGAGGCGATGGTACTGAGTTCATTGGGCGGAGCCGTGGGCGTAATAGTGGGGATTCTCGGGTCCAGGGCCGTATCGAATATGCTTCAGTGGCCAACGCAGATTCCGATTGAGTCGATCCTAATTGCAGTGGCGTTCTCCGTGGGAGTGGGAATCTTTTTTGGGTATTACCCGGCACGGAAGGCTGCCAAACTGGACCCCATTGAGGCGCTGCGGTACGAGTGATTTTGCCGAGCCGCCCGAATCACGGGTGCTCGCAGGATGGGAAAAACCATGAAACCGTCCAGGACAACCCGAAGCGTGGGAACGGTTCTTGCCGGCGTGTTTCTGTGCGTGGGTCTTTTGATCTTGCCCGGAATCGCAAGAGCACAGACCTCGCAAGGTGAATTGAAGCGGGCCGAAGTTTTTTTCATTGTCTCCTCGGTGGACACGGAGAAGCATCAGATTGTGCTGAAACTGCCCACAGAGGTTACAGAGGTTGTTGAAGTGATGTTTGCAACTACCTATCGCGATGAGAAGGGGAGCCCTATCAAGTTTGAGGATTTGCGCGCCGGCGACACCGTTTATGCAACGCTCCGACGGAATGCCAAAGGTGCTCGCACCATAGTCAGCATCCGCCGCGGGCCTATGACGATCGAGGAACTGCACCGACGATATTCACTGGAGGAGTAACTACGCCTGGATGCCGCCTTGCTCCTCGCCGTGAGACGTGCCATAAAGAACGCCTGACACGCATCCCCTCACTATCGTGAGGGGAACAGGCGCCTGATGAACGCTTCAACATCCAGTTGCCATTAAGCGAAAGGCAATCCTGCCTGCGCTTCTTTGGGCGATGCGATCACTCTGCCATGGGCTACAGCGATAGCGGCCATATTGACGATTTCTTCTACTGTGGCGCCGCGCTGCAGCACGTGGACGGGTTTCGACATGCCCACCAGGATGGGTCCCAGGGCTTCAGAGCCGCCGATACGCAGCATCAGTTTGTAAGCGATGTTGGCCGCGCCAAGATCAGGGAAGATGAGCACGTTCGCTCCACCCCTTAGTGTCGAGAAGGGATAATCTTCCTGGAGAATTTCCGGGACCACGGCCGTGTCTGCCATCATTTCTCCATCGACCATTATCTTCGGGTCAGCGTGTTTCACCAGTTCGGCGGCCTTGCGCATCTTTTCTGCCAACGCGTGCCTTGTGCTGCCGAAGTTTGAGAACGAAAGCATTGCAATCCGGGGCTCAAAATTGAAGTCGCGAGCGACCTCGGCCGCCAGCATTGCAATCTCCGCCAGGTCTTCTGCGGTGGGTTCGATGTTCACCGTGGTGTCGGAAAAGAAATAGACCTGCTGCTTGGTGACAATCACGTAAACGCCCGAGACGCGCCGTACGTCTTCGCGCACTCCAATGATCTGCAACGCGGGCCGGATTGTTTCCGGGTAATGCTGGGCTACCCCAGCGAGGAAGCCTTCGGCGTCGTCCAGATGGACCATCATGGCGCCGTAGTAGTTTGGATTAATCATCTGGTCTCGCGCTTCGCTGAGCGTCACGCCGTGGCGCTGGCGAAGCCGGAAGTACTCTTCCACGTAGGCATCCAGCCGCGGGGATTGTTCCGGCTCGATGATTTCGGGCTCAAAATGCCGGATGCCGAGGTCCGCCAGCCGCGCGTGAATCACGTTCTGGCGGCCAATCAGAATCGGCCGGCCAATCTTTTCCTCGTTGATCTGATAGGCGGCGCGAATGATCTTCTCTCGTTCACCTTCTGAGAAAACAATTCTCTTGGGTGCGGCCTTGGCCCGCTGCCGGACTGATTGCATCACCTCATAAGTGCGTCCGAGCCGTCGTGAGAGCGCGTCACGGTATTCTTCAAGTTCTACCTGGACTCTCGCAACGCCGGTCTGCATGGCAGCTTCGGCTACGGCGGACGATTCCCAGATCAGGACGCGAGGGTCAAATGGTTTTGGAATGATGTATTCCGGGCCGAAGCCCAGCCGCCGCAACCCGTAAGCGCGAAGCACTGCGTCTGGCACGTCTTCACGGGCGAGAGTGGCCAGGGCGCGTGTAGCGGCAATCTCCATTTCCTGGTTAATGGTGCGGGCACGAACGTCCAGCGCTCCGCGGAAGATAAAAGGAAAACCGAGAACGTTATTCACCTGATTCGGATAATCGGAACGTCCTGTAGCCAGGATGGCATCGGGGCGCGCCGCCTTTGCGTCTTCGTAACTGATTTCAGGGACAGGATTGGCAAGGGCGAAGATGATCGGCCGGTCGGCCATGGAACGGACCATCTCCTGAGTGATGCAGCCGGGAACAGAGAGGCCGGCAAAAACGTCTGCCCCTTTCAGCGCGTCGGCAAGTGTACGGGCGCCTGTCTTGGAGGCGAGCCGTGCCTTGTACGGGTTCATGCCATCTTCGCGGCCCTCGTATACGACGCCCTTGGTATCACAGAGAACGACGTTCTCGCGTTTGACGCCCAGGCGGATGTAATGCTCCGCGCAGGCGATGCCTGAGGCACCGGCTCCGTTGAAAACCACACGTACCTGGCCGATGTCCTTGCCGGCAATTTCCAGGGCGTTCAGAAGGGCCGCGCCGGAAATGATGGCCGTTCCGTGCTGGTCATCGTGCATTACGGGAATCGACATTGTGCGGCGCAGCGTTTCCTCAATCTCGAAACACTCGGGCGCTTTGATGTCTTCCAGATTGATGCCGCCAAAGGTCGGCTCGATAAGCTGGCAAAACCTGATGACTTCAGCCGGGTCCTTGGAGTTGACTTCCAGGTCGAAAACATCGATGTCGGCAAAGCGCTTGAAGAGTACTCCCTTGCCTTCCATCACGGGCTTGCCGGCAGCGGGGCCGATGTTACCCAATCCCAGCACTGCGGTGCCGTTTGAGATTACGGCCACCAGATTGCCACGAGCCGTATACTCGAAGCTGAGATCGGCCGATTTTGCGATCTCAAGGCACGGTTCGGCTACTCCGGGCGTGTAGGCCAGGCTCAGGTCCCACTGCGTCCGGCAGGGTTTGGTGGCGACCACTTCAATCTTGCCTTTTCGCCCTTTGCGGTGATAATCGAGAGCGTCCTGCTGATGAATTTCCATCTGGAGCCTCCCAGCGCTGTATGGGCAGGGCATTTACAAGATGACTTTCCTCGAGAGATGAAACATCCTGCCTTTCAATGTTGTCTTGCAGTTCGACAGCGCAACAATATAGCCTCTGCGCTTTGCTTTGCATCGGTCTGTGCCCGATGTCACTCGACGGCGTGACCGTCGGCACCACAAGTATACATCCCGACCTGCGCACGTGCTCGATTCAGAGGACGAATATCCCAAGTGGAGACGGACTTCGAGGCGCAGGG
>JAJXZM010000160.1 GCA_021780055.1 Acidobacteriota bacterium | reverse complement strand
ACAACAATCTGGTGGTCGACATGCGCGGTCTGGCCGTCATGCGCGCCTGGGGCTACCCCGTAGTACTGGACTGCACGCATGCCTTGCAATTGCCGGGCGGTGAAGGGAAGCGCAGCGGGGGACAGCCGCAGTTTATTGAAACGCTGGCGCGGGCCGGGGTGGCCGCCGGAGCCGATGGAATATTCATGGAAGCCCACGATAATCCCGATAAAGCACTTTCAGATGCCACTACGGCACTGGACCTCCGGAACTTTGCTCCTCTGGCCAGAAGACTGCGGGACCTGGGCAGGTTCATTCGGCGGATGCGGTAAGGGCATCCGAGGCCTAACTCCGGCGTGGCATGGCTACCTGGAAAATCGCTCGGCGGCATGGCATTTGGGCCGTGCCCTGCGGCTTGTCGACCGCGTCGTAATATATGGTGAGAATGCCTTCCAGCGGTCTGGCTTTCGAGTGAGGGATGGGGGCTGCAGGGACTGCTTGTGCGGCCGGCACTGCAGGGTGAAAAAGGGATAAACTGGAGCCAATGATGGCGCTCTTCCTGCGACAATTAAAGATTCGCTCCCAGGTATTTGCCCTCATATTGCCGCTTATCCTGGTCCTGTTCGGATTTGTCGGCCTCTTTTTCTACAACTACTGGAAGATCAATCAGGTCAACCAATCCGTTGAACGGAGTGAATTGCGCGTATTGCACACGGAATCCCTGCTGCAGGGCATCAACGAAATGGATAGCAGGGCCCGAGGCTATATTCTGACGCGACAGAACTCGTTCTTGCAGGGTTACCATGTGGCTTCGCGCTCCGTGCTGCAGGAATTTGTCGACTTGCACGACCTGACCTCGCAACGTCCTTCCAGATTGGCTGAGCTGGGAAATCTGCAAAAACGCTTTGAAACCTGGAAAACGCAGCGCGTTGATCCGCTGCTCGCAGACGTGAAGGCTGGTGGGGAGAGTCGCGGGGAGTTGATCAATGAGCAGTGGACGTCGAACCTTGCAGATATCCAGGGAGCGGTGCTCCAGTTCCGGCAATTGAGCCAGAAGGACGCTGATTCAAACCGAAGCAATCGCAATCGTGACATTCGCTGGGCCGTGATGTCGGGAGTAGCGATGGGGTTGGTGTTTGCAACCTTGATGCTCCTGCTGGTCCACTATGTCAGCCGCGAGATTACAGAACCCGTGCAACAGTTCATCAGCGCTGCGGAGCACCTGCGACACGGTGATTTTGACCTTGAGCTGCCACCGGAGGCAGACAACGAGTTTGGCGTGCTGTCGCGCAGCTTCAAGGAAATGACCGAAGCTTTGTGGCAGGATCGCGAGGAGCTGGGCGCCCTCAAACGCTATTCAGAAGCTGTGACGCAATGCACGTCTGAAAGCGAGGTCTATGACCAGATTCTGCATGCCCTGCGCGACCGCTTCCAGGCCCAGCAGGTAATCATTTTCAAGCTGCGCCAGGAAGAAGACTACCTTGAAGTGGTTGCTTCGCTGAATCCCTTGCCTGAGGATTTGCAGGAATGGCCCGTAATTGAAGGCAAGCACCGTTGCAAAGCCGTTCGCATGGGGCGACCTTTTCGTGTAAACGACGTTTCCGTAGAGCCGCTGTGCCCGGCCAAGTTTGCTGAACCCACAAAGGGCAGCTATTACTGCGGTCCCTTGATCGCCGGTGGAATCATCATCGGGGCCATTCGCCTTCAGGGTGAAACCGGGTTGTGGACTCCGGAGCGTGAAAGCCTTGTGGAAAGCTATCTCAGCACCACGGCATCCGTGCTTTCCAACCTTCACCTGCTGCAGACCATGCGCGAGCAGGCCAACATGGACCCGCTCACGGGACTTTACAACCGCCGATTCTGCAAGGACTATGCGCGCAAGCTGATGGCCATGGCGCGCCGCAAGGATACGCCGCTCGGGTTCATCATGATGGACCTTGACCACTTCAAGAACATCAACGATGTGTACGGGCACGAAATTGGTGACCGCATCCTCAAGCAGTTCTCCAAGACCGTCACCCAGTCGATGCGCGAAACCAACCTGACCGCGCGTCTGGGCGGTGAGGAGTTTATCATTCTGCTACCGGACACCGGCGCCAAGGCATGCCAGGTGGTTGCGGAGCGCATCCGGAACGCGGTGGCCCGGATGGCCGTGCCTCAGGTAAAGGAAAAACCCATCCCGCCCATCACTGTCAGCCTGGGGATCGCGGTCTACCCCGAGCACGGGGGAACGCTCGAAGAGATGCTTCAGGTCAGCGATCGCGCTCTCTATGAATCCAAGCGCGCCGGCCGCAACCGCTCAACCCTCTACGCGGAAGAGAAGGAAATTACCGGATAAGCGCCAGGGGCATGGAGCCCATGAGTAGGGCCGGTGTTCTTGTGCTGAAACTCGGGCCGGGCGCCCGCGGGGCGCTCGCTTGGGCTGGCAAAAAATCTCTGACTGGCCGTCCGATTTCTCCGCCGCGGCAGTATAAATAGATTCATGCAGGAGTTGGGCCCGTGGGTCGTGGCACACAACCCGCGCTCTTACGGCCCCTCCACCGTGGGCTGCCACGGACCCTCCACAAAGAGGGCTTCTCCGTCTCCGGGCCATGGAGGCATGGTGACGCCTACCGCTTCGAGCGAGTCATGCCCCAGGCACCGGAACTGGAAGCGGGCGCCCTGAGGAATAGTGATGCAAACTCCGGGATAAACCTCCACGGTTTGCGCTTCGCCCTCCTGCTCGCGCCACATCTCCCCCTGGCCGGAAATGAAGAACCAGATTTCCTCCACGGTCCGGTGCATGATCGCTCGCGAGGTCTTGCCCGGCGCAAGCTCAAAGTGCGCCATCCCTCCACCCTTCAGGCGCAGGAGCATCCTCACGTCGGACCCGTCCGGGGCTACTGAGTTTCGGTCTTTTGGAAGAAGTTTCGTTTCGAAGTTTGCCATCACAGTTTCCCTCGTCAGCATTGTTTCAAGGTAATTAATTCCCTGCGCATTCGGGGTGATGCGAAATCTCGTCAAAAGGCTGTGCGGCGCTTGCGACTCAGCATCCGGATTGTTCAATTTTATACAGACAAAGCTTATTGAGCTTAATAATATCGCTCCAATTAAGAAAAAATCAAAGTGGGGCACGGCTCTTACCTCTGAATGTGGGAGAGCGCCCATTTGATGAGGTGCATGAGCAGTGCTCCACTCCGCGGTCAGCGGGGCGAGGAGAAGAGCATATGTCCTCGGCAAGCCAACCAATCCCAGGAAACAGCACATTGTCTTTAAAAGAGTATACCGCAGGCAAAAAACATAACCCTCGTGAGTCCCGATCCTCCGTGCCCGGACAGGCAGATGGCCGGGGCCAGGTCTTTAAGAGGCCTGAAGGTAGCCGATCACCCCTCCACTGCTGCGCCTGCGATGAGACGGAAAATCTGCCCTGCATCGTACTTGTGTCGAGCGGAGATGGGCTCATGCTGGAGTTGGACCGTGCCTTGAATCCGTGCCCTTTGGAGATTCGAACCGTCACGAGCTGCAGGGAAGCCGGGGATGAAATCGGGCGTAATAGCATGGCCGATGTGATCATTACCGACGTTCAACTTTTCGACGGAGACTGGAAGCGGGTGCTTCAAATGGCGCGACAGAGTCCCACACCTGCTGAGGTTGTTGTTTCCAGGTTTGTCGATGCTTCCCTGTATCTGGATGCGCTGGAGGAGGGTGTCTTCGATTATGTCGTTCCGCCCTTTCGGACCGTGGAGGTTGGTTACATCATCGTCAATGCGATCTATGCTTGCCTCAAAGGATGTAATCAGAAGTTTTCGAAGAGTTTTCTGGATGCAAGGCCGGTCCAGGCTGCCATTGCGGAGAAACCTTGACATCCGGAAAACCAGTCCTGTTTCCGGGAAATAGACGCGGCAATAAAAGAACGGCCGATGCTGGATGCAGAAACCGGCATATTTGATGAGTTTTGGTCCTGCCCACCACAAGATCATAGTTCGATCCAGCGCGAAATCTCTTTAGAAGGCTGAACATGGCTATTAGAGTTCTTCTGGCAGATGATCATCAGATGGTGCGGCAGGGACTGAAGATCCTGCTTGAAAGAGAGGGCTTCAATGTTGTCGGCGAGGCTTCGGACGGGCACGAGGCCGCGCGCATGGCAGAGGAACTGATGCCGGACATGGCTGTTCTGGATTTGGCCATGCCGCTGATGAACGGAATCAGCGTAGCCAGAGCTATCCGGCATTCAGGTTTACAGACAAGGATTATCATTCTGACGGTGCATACAGAGACCCCGTACGTTCTGGAGGCTCTGCGTGCCGGAATCAAGGGCTACGTGCTGAAGCGTTGCGCCGCGGAAGAACTTGTCCACGCTATTCGGGAAGTGCTGCACGGATCCAGGTTCTTAAGCTCCGACATTTCGGATGTCGTGGTCGATGCCTATCTTAACGACGTGGAGTCCTCACGCGAAACCCTGAGCGCGCGTGAGCTGCAGGTCCTCCAGTTGGTTGCGGAAGGGAAGAGCACGAAGGAAGTCGCCTGCCTCCTGAACATCAGCGCCAAAACTGCTGAGTCGCACCGTACCCATATCATGGAAAAGCTCGAACTGCGCGAGACGGCGAGCCTTGTTCGCTACGCTGTCAGGCGTGGCGTGATAGAAGTTTAAGGGCTGTTGGGATAGGCTTTCTCAATTCATCGTATGAAAGGCTCCAGGGGAAATTTTAACAACCGACACAGCAAGTCGTGATATGCCCTTTTATTTAAGGTTGGCGCGTTCCCACGAAGGTCGTTAACGAATCTGTGGTCCTGTTGTGCCACCGTGAACTTCCAGTAATCAATTTCAAAGTTTGCGTTATACTATGGGTAGAGGAGTTATAAGATCAGCAACATGATTTGACGCAGGAAGCCCCCAAAGGGGTGGGTCATGCCTTTCCAGCGTCGTCACATTGGCGGTTTTGACTTCGCTTCTTTCTTCCGCAACATCCAGAGGGGAAAATCTATAATCCGTTACCGCAAGGGAGCGGTGATCTACGCCCAGGGAGACTCCTCCGACGCAGTATTCTTCCTGCAATCCGGTCAGGTGAAACTTACGGTTTGTTCCCCAAGTGGAAAAGAAGCGATCATCGGGTTGTTGGGAGCCGGTGATTTTGTCGGTGAAGGCTGTCTCGTGGGACAGAGCGTCCGAATCTCGACGGCAACAGCGATTACCGACACCACGGCGATCCGTGTAGAGAAGGCGGTCATGGCGAATTTGTTGCGTACCGAACCGAAGTTTTCCGAATTCTTCCTCTCGTATCTCCTCATGCGCAAAGTCTCCGTTGAGGCGGACCTCATCAGTTTAACGTTTAATTCGACCAAGAAGCGGCTGGCTCGTGCTCTCCTGCTCCTGGCCCGGGCCAGCGATGGAGAGGGCTTGCCGGCCGTCATACCCCGGGTCACGCATGAAACCCTCGCCCAGATGATCGGCGCCACGCGGGCACAGGTGAGCAGCCTCATGAGCCAGTTCCGGGAAAAGGGATATATCCATTACGACGACGAACTTCGAGTCAACGAGTCTCTCGTCGACTTTGTGCTTGCGTGATGAGCGTCATCGCCCT
>JAJXZM010000066.1 GCA_021780055.1 Acidobacteriota bacterium | reverse complement strand
CTAACGGCAGCAGAGCTTTCACTCGATCCAGGAATTCTGCCTTCAGCTTCTGATAGGTTTTTGCTTCCACCGCCCCGCCGGGGACCGCGTCCGCCAGAAGCGTGGGGTGGAAAGGATAAGGGTATTTCTTCAACTTGCTGAAGAACGGCATGTCCGCCAGCGCCTGGCCCCGCTTTACGGCAAATTCGTCCATGCGGGTAAGAATGGGCGTGTAGGTGCTGCACTCGATTCTGATTCCACCAAAAGCCACGCGCTTGGGTTCCGCGGCCAGCGTAGTTCCTGTGGCGCCAAACCTGGCCAGCGGAGATGCCAGCGCCGCCATCGTTGCGTTTTTCAAAAACGTTCTGCGTTTCAAGAGTCTCTCCTCCATCGTCGTGAAGACGGCCTGAAGTCTATCCCCACCGGCGTGCAAACTCCAGCCAGAATTCATATGTGAACTGCTTTGATAGCAGCAGTATATCCCGCGCAACCCCTTTTCCCAATAGCATTCGGCGGGTTAACCCTCAAGCGAACGGCCGCGGCGGCGCAGGCATCGTTCCCATTCCAGCATGGGCCGGCTCTTATCGGGCCGAGTCGCCTTAAGTAATCCCGAGTTTCTTTTGCATATCCTCCAGGGTGACGCCTTTGGTTTCCGGGTAGAAGAGGAGGACCACAATAAACTGGAGCACCATCATGGCGGCAAAGAAAACGAAAGGATACGCGCCCGACGCGGCCGCTATTAGGGGGAAGGTCCACGAGATGATCGCATTCATGAACCAGTGCGAAAAGCTGCCGAGGCTCTGACCCTTAGCCCGAACGCGGTTAGGGAAAACCTCGCTGATATAGACCCAAATCACAGCGCCCTGGGAAAATGCGAAGAACGCGATGTATCCCATCAGCAGCCACACCAGCAAATTTTCATGCGCTGAAGTAAAGAAAATGGCCGCAACTCCGCCCAGGCAGGCCGCGGTACCAACGGAGCCGATTAGCAGCAGCCTCCTGCGGCCCACACGGTCAATCATTGACATTGCAATCACGGTGAACAGCAGGTTGGTCGCGCCCACGGCCACTGCCTGAATGTCTCCGGACAACGCGCTGAAACCGGCACGAGCGAAAATGTCGTTTAAGTAGTAGAGAATGGCGTTGATACCGGCTAACTGGTTAAACATGCCGATCGTTACTGCAAGGAAAATCGGCAGGCGATATTTTCGGGTGAACAAGGGTTCCCTGGCACGCTCAAGGTGCATTGATTCCAGGATGTCCTTCAGCTCTTGTTCGAGGTTTTGTTCTCCCACCTGCTGCAAAACCGTTCGTGCCTCATCCACCCGCCGCTTTTCAACAAGCCAGCGGGGGCTTTGTGGAATGCCAAACAGCATTACGAGGAAGAGCGCGGCCGGAACCGATGCAACACCCAGCATCCAGCGCCATTCGGTCGCGCCAAAATGCATGAGCGCAATTATGTAGTTCGAAAAGTATGCCAGCAGAATGCCAAAGACCACATTGAACTGGAACAATCCGACCAACCGCCCGCGCCACTTGGCGGGAGCGATTTCCGCGATGTACATCGGCCCCAGCACCGATGAGCCACCTATGCCTAGGCCGCCAAGAAAACGGAAGAACACCAGCGGATACCAGCCCCACGCAAAAGCACAACCAAGGGCCGAGGCCAAATATAGAACTGCCAGCAACCGGAGGCTGTTGCGGCGGCCAAACCGCTCGCCAGGAATTCCGGCAGACATGGCGCCAATAATAGCGCCCAAAAGCGCAACAGCGACGGTCATCCCCAGAAGGCCGGGCGAAAGCTCATATTTTAGGGTTAAAGCATGGGTTGTCCCGGCAATCACGGCCGTATCAAAACCGAACAGGAGCCCGCCCAATGCGGCCACAACGCTACTCTTAATCAGAATTTTGTTCAGACTCATAACACGCGCACGAATGTAGATTGAACTTCTGCAGCCGTTGTGAGGCAAAGCTGACTGCAGATTGAAGCAAAGATACAGGAGATTCCACTAACTGGCCAGATCTTCCAATTCGTCAAGCGTCCAGGGCGGGACTGCTCCTGGACGGCTGGTAATCAGCGCCCCCACCCGGTTGGCAAAATCGGCGACCCGCCTTGCGGGCCAGCCGTTACCCAGTCCGTGCAGAAAAGCGGCCGCAAAGGCGTCGCCGGCACCGACGGCGTCAACCACGCTCACGCCATAACCCGGGGCTTCGACGAATTCGCCGCCAATCAGCAAGGCACAGCCCTCCGCTCCCCGCGTTACGCACACGGCTTCCCAACCCAGACCGGACGCGTAATCACGGCAAAACTCCTCCAGAGTCCGGTGAGAGCGGCCGCACATTTGGTCGACGGCTGGGACTTCTTCGTCATTGAGCTTGACGACCGTCGCCTTGGCCATCAGATCACGCACAAGTTGCGGTTCGTAGCAGGCGGGCCGAAGGTTGACATCGTAGAAATGCCGCGCCCCGCATTTTGCGGCTAGAAGCCGGGCGGTAACTTCGCGCGCCTGCGGGCTGATCTGGTGCAACGTCCCGAAGTAGATCCAATCCGGGGCGGGTTGCAGGAGCTCATTCAAATCAGCTTCTGTCAGCACCGGAAAATCGTAGGCGGCAGGGCGTTCGATCCGAAATGCAGGCTGCCCGTTTGCGTTCAGGGTAACGGACGCTATGCCGGTCGGGTAGTTTTCGTCGCGGCGGACGAATCGCGTCGAGAGTCCCATTTGTAACATACGCTCGAGCACGCGGTCCCCACGCTCGTCGCGACCGACTGCGCTGATAAAGTAAACCTCGTGGCCGAGTTTCCGCGCGTGAGCCGAAAAGTTAAATGTGGCGCCGCCCAGATGCTCCTTGTTTCCGATAACATCCCACAAGACTTCTCCAATGCTGACAATCTTCATGGGCACTATCCTTTGACCAGTGGGCTTTGCCGGTTCCCTGCAGCCACGCTGTGTCGAGCTCCTGCCATATTGATTTAAGGTTCCAGATGTTCAGCTTTACGATCTTTGCTTCCCCGCCCTTCGAATATAATTCAATCCCCTGGCAGGAAAGAGAAGGAAAAATCAGATCGGAAATAACGCGCTCGCCATGGTTGGCAAAAACCTCGACAGAACAACGGTCAACAAAGATGTGCAGTCGCAAGGTCTGGCCCTTCGCAAGATTTAAGAGCGCAGCCCTCTATCGCGAAGACTTCGGGTCGAAGCTGGCACAGTCTCCGGGATGAAGCAAATGACTGCGAGCATCAAACATTTCATCCTGAAACGATGCATCTGATCACCCCCGAACATATAGCGCATGAAAGTATACAGCCGGCATGCAATAGGTGTTCGTGAAATGCATTTCCAGTCAACGGTAGCACTACCAGTGGGCTGTTAATGGGCGGACCGAAGACTATCCGGCAATACGCCCTCAGCTTCTTGCCACAATAGATCCAAACGTAATTGAAAGACGCGAACGCGGAACAGGTACCCTGAAAATTCAACCTGCAATGAAGTTTGTAACCGATTGAAAGGAATGGTACGCCCGGAGAGATTCGAACTCCCGACCCCTTGCTTCGTAGGCAAGTGCTCTATCCAGCTGAGCTACGGGCGCGGACAGGCGGGAAAACCCTGACGGGTTTTCACCTCGCAGATTCCCATTTTGCACTCATGGCCCGCATATGTCAACGCAACTATGTGACCCGGGTTTGTCTCTGGGAACACGTTCCAGCCTCGCCCTGGCGAGGAATCTCCGCAAGCGTCTCATTTACAGCGACCGCGGCGCACATTTGGCGCGTTTCAAGCAGGCCACCATAGGTCAACATCAGGCGAAAATCGTCCCAGCTTTCTTGGCTTGCCCGCAGCAGCCATTCCCCGTATACTTGGCTGGTCCGGTCCAAGTGCCTGGGCGGGCGCGGGACTGGGTCCGGGGAGGGGTTTGGAAATTCGGCGACAATGACAGCCCGTGCTATAATTTTTAGAGCAGGGCAAAGGAGCTGCAACGTAATGAAGCAAAGTCGACGCGCAGGGTGGTTTGTCTTCGCAACTTTGATTGTTTGCGCCATCCTCGGCGGGCTTTATGGCCCGCAAGTTGAAGCCAATACGGCGAACGACAACGATTCCTCCTTTCAGGCCAGCCTACGTGAGTTCACCAACGTCTACGGCAAGGTCCAGGAAAATTACGCCACTCCGGTTGATCCCAACAAAGCCATTTACGGTCCTACGAACAGTAATTTCCTGGGAGCGATTCCTGGCATGCTCCGGACCCTTGACCCGCATTCGAACTTCTTCGATCCGCGCGCCTTTGCCATGTTGCGAGAGGACCAGGAAGGCCGTTATTTCGGCGTTGGAATGAGCATCCAGTCACGGCCCGGCAAAATGGGGAAGCTGGTAACCTTTGTGGTCGCGCCGATTCCCGGCTCCCCGGCATTTAAGGCAGGTCTCCGCCCTGGAGATGTAATCGAGGAAGTCAACGCCAAGAGTGCCGTCGGCCTCGATTCTTCGTTGAATGAGCAAACGGACAAAGTGGCCAAATTGCTGAAGGGCCCTCGCGGCACAATTGTGCATGTCGTGGTCCGGCGCGAAGGAGCGACCAATCCGCTCAGTTTTACGGTCACGCGCGGTGAGATTACGCAGCCGAGCGTTGATGATGTATTCATGGTGAAACCCCATGTAGGGTACATTCACATCAGCCGCTTTAACGAAACCACCAACACGGAGCTTAGCCAGGCGCTGAAAAAGCTGGATACCGAGCACATGGATGGACTCGTCCTTGACTTGCGCGGCAATCCCGGGGGCTTACTGCAGGAGGCCGTGGAAGTCTCCGACCACTTTCTGAAGAAGGGTCAGTTAATCGTTTATCATTACGGGCGCTCTTCGCCGGAGAAACGATACTACGCGACGCACGGGGACAAAGGAAACCGATATCCCATTGTGATCCTGATTAATCGAATGACTGCGAGCGCGGCAGAGATTGTTACGGGAGCCCTGCAAGACCACGACCGAGCCTTAGTGATGGGCGAGACCAGTTTCGGCAAAGGGCTGGTTCAAACTGTCTATCCTCTAAGCGACGACACGGGCCTGGCATTAACGACTGCGCGCTATTACACGCCCAGCGGACGACTGATCCAGCGAAATTACGATACCGTATCGCTTTACGACTATTATTACCGCCCCGAAAATGCTGCTGAACCTCACACCGAGGTCCGCCTGACTGACGGAGGCCGGAAAGTCTACGGCGGCGGAGGAATAACACCTGACGTCAAGGTGGCCCCCGCGAAACTCACTGATACCCAGCAAACCTTGGTGCAGAACGGAGCGTTCTATACCTTCGCACAGAATTATCTTGCGGAGCACAAGACCATTCCGGAAGATTTCCAGGTGACCGACGATGTTCTGACTGAGTTCACCAATTTTCTGGCCAAGCAGAAAATACCTGTATCAAGTGCAGATCTGCAAAAGAACCTTGATTTTGTTAAACTCCATATCCGCGAAAGCCTCGTCAGGGACATTTACGGGACTGATGTTGCTGATAGGGTCGCTATCGAGAATGATCCCCTTGTGGCGGACGGCGTGAATCATCTGCCTGAG